>CALBNP010000099.1 GCA_937896505.1 uncultured Bacteroidales bacterium
CCCGCGCTTGCGGCAGAACTATGACTTGCGCAATAGCGAATAAGATGGTGTGGAGAAAGTAAGACAATGTCTCTAATCTCGCATATTATCATATAAAAAATCCACGTTGAAAGAAGGTTTATGATTGAAGACAATAATTGCATAGTTCCGCACATCGTACATTCTCACGATGTACAGCTTGATGCCGAATATATACAGTGGCTTGTAGAACTTAAATCGCGCTATCGCTCAGCACAGATTAAGGCTGCCGTTCGTGTTAATGCAGAGAAACTCCTTTTCAATTGGCAGCTTGGCCGTGATCTTGTTCAACTCAAGGCTGAGAGCCGATGGGGCGCAGGCATCGTTGAGCAGCTGTCTTTAGACCTTCAAGCGGAATTCCCTGGCGACAAAGGTTTTTCAGCTCGCAACCTCTGGGATATGAAGAAGTGGTATCTATATTATACTACTCCAGAGGCGGCAGAAAAACTGCGACAGCTTGTCGCAGAAATGCCAATACCCCTGAGCAAAGAGGAAAAACTGCAACAAGCTGTCGCAGAATTTCCATCACCCTTTGCGCTCATACCTTGGGGACATCACATTCTTATCATGCGACATGCCGAAACAGCAGATGAAGCTATATTCTACATTCGCAAGACCATAACCGAAGGTTGGAACCGACAGACACTTACCAATTGTCTCAATGCCAACATTTATAAAGAGCAAGGTCATGCCCTTAACAACTTCTCCCAGCAACTACCCGAAGTTCAGAGCCGACTCGCTCAGGAGATAGTCAAAGAAAACTACGACCTTTCTTTCATTTCCCTTCGAGAGAACTTCGAAGAAATGGAACTCGAGGATGCCCTTGAGCGCAACATCACACAGTTTCTGCTCGAGTTAGGCAACGGATTCGCTTTCATGGGCCGCCAGAAAGAAATCCTCATATCGGGAGTCACCAGACGCATCGATCTGCTCTTCTACCACATCCGCCTCCGTTGCTATGTGGTTGTCGAACTCAAGGCAAAGCGCTTTGAACCCGAGTTTGCCAGCAAACTCAACTTTTACGTCAATGCCATCAACCATTGCGTCAAGGCCCCGGAAGACAATCCCACCCTTGGACTCCTTGTCTGCACTGGCTTTGACAAGACGGAAGTGGCCTTCTCATTCGAAGGCATCCAGACTCCTCTCGGAGTGGCCACCTACAACGGCATTAAGGTTTCCGATGTGCTCCCTTCCGAAGAGCTTCTGCGTCAGCGTGTGCGGCAGCTGGAAGACGAACTTCGGCTCTCCAAGAAACTGATAAACAAGTTGACGGAAGATGCCTTGTGACCTTACGGTCTTCCGTAATGTGGATGAAAACGTATCCACCAAGGTGGTGAAAATCATACAGTCTTATATGGGTATTGTGAATAAGATGGTGTGGAGGAAAGGGTAAGAAGACAATTCAGGTCAATTCAGCGTCAATTATTTCGTACCATTATCGTACAATATCGTCTCATTTCGTCTTAAAAATAACAAGTGAAAACTAAGATATATTCATTTTCGTTGGATTTGAGTTGGAATTTAATCCAACAATTCAGTCAATTGGACAGATTTGATACCCAATGGAACACCATAGAAAAACGCGAAGGTCAAAGTTTGAAGCAGTTGAAGTCAATAGCAACAGTAAGGAGCGTTGGAGCTTCGACGCGTATTGAAGGCTCAAGGATGACTAATGAAGAGGTTGAGGTGTTGCTGAATAATCTGAAGATAAGCAAACTGGAGGAACGTGATCAACAGGAAGTGGCGGGGTATTTTGAAGTGTTGGATTTGTTGGGAGAGTCATACGAAGACATTAGTGTCAGCATCGGTGACATCAAAAATCTGCATAATGTATTGATGAAATACAGCACCAAAGATGCTTGGCACAAAGGCGACTTCAAGCAGGTAAGTAATTCAGTTGAAGTCCAATTGCCTGACGGAACGAGGCAAATCATTTTCAGAACTACGGAACCTGGTTTCCCTACTGATGAGGCAATGCGGAGCTTAGTGGACTGGTATAATAATGAAAATACTATTCATCCGCTTGTCAAGTGTGCGGCATTTGTGTATGAGTTTGTGAGCATTCATCCTTTTCAGGATGGGAACGGACGAATGAGTCGGTTGCTGTCCACTTTGTTGTTGCTGAAAAACGGATATAAGTGGATTCAGTATGTTAGTTTTGAGCATGAGATAGAAAGTAGAAAAACTGAGTATTATCGTGCTTTAAGAGCCTGTCAGTCTCAGCGTCCTGAAGAGGATGTCACGGTATGGGTGGAGTTCTTTTTCGGGGCATTGGCCAATATTCAGACTCAGCTGATGAAGAAATTGGAAATGCAGAGTAGCCGGAATATGCTGTCAGCACGTCAGAAGTCGATTATGCTCTATGTTGAAAACCATCCTGATTGCCGTTCTGGTCAGATTGCGGCAGATCTTGGTATCCCTGCATCCACTGTGAAGAGAATGTTGTCAGAGTTGGTTGAAGCTAATCTGTTGATGCGATTAGGAAATACCCATCCTTATTATGAAATTAAATAGCTATGGGTATAAAAACACTTGTTATCTTGCAGATTTTAGATAAAATCTATCCGACTTACTTGGTTGCACTATCGTATCCTTCTTCGCACCCACTGAGTGACGCAAGTCACGGCTAGCCAAAAAGCAGCAGCGGTTGCAGCTGCGCC
>CALBNP010000100.1 GCA_937896505.1 uncultured Bacteroidales bacterium
TTTTGGGGACAATTAGACATTTTGACAACTAGACAATTTGATTTTTGGATTATTTTTCGGAATTAATGACAAAAATCATCCTGAATTTATATGGAAAAATGACAAAAATGCCATTGATTTTATATGGAAAAATGACAAAAACACATATAAATTTGTATGGAAAAATGACAAAGTTCTTGTTAGTATTTTGAAAATGAGTATTTTTGCAGCGTGAAAATATCATTGTCATGCTGTATAGAAAGATAGAACATGAAATTGAGGCGTTTTTGAAGTCGGATTCCAACAAGATTCTGCTGGTCGATGGAGCGCGCCAAGTGGGAAAGTCGTTTATTATCCGCCATGTCGGGCAAAGGCTTTTTGAAAATTATGTCGAAATCAATTTGCAGACCGATGCCATTGGTGAACGCCTGTTTGCTGATGTACATACGCTTGCCGATTTTTATTTGCAACTTGGCGCCATTGGTGGAATGAAGTTGCAGCAGAAGCATAACACATTGGTCTTTTTGGATGAAATCCAGGCTTATCCGCATCTGCTCACGCTGTTGAAATTTCTGAAGGCTGACGACAGATACACTTACATTGCAAGTGGTTCGCTGCTGGGTGTCACCTTGATGCAGACGCCTTCTATTCCTATCGGAAGCATTAATGTCAAACAAATGTTTCCGCTTGATTTTGAGGAGTTTCTGATTGCCAACGGCTTTAGCAACGATACTATTTCGGCTTTGCGTGATAAGTTTGAGGCGCGTGAGGCTTTGAACGAGTCGCTGCACAACCGTGTCATGTCACTTTTCAGACGTTATCTTTTGACTGGCGGTTTACCCGATGCTGTGAATATGTTTTTAGAGGAATTTAATATTCCGAAAATCCGGGAAATTCAGAAAGAAATCCGTACTTATTATGCCATGGATGCTTCGCGTTACGATTTGGAACGCAAACTGAAAATCCGCCGTGTGTATGAAATGATTCCTTCCAATCTCGAAAACAAGAAGAAACGCATCATCGTGAAGAATATTGAAGGAAAGGAAGGAAAGCAATTCAGTGACTATCAGGATGAATTTGATTATCTGATTAGTTCAGGAATCGCATTGGATGTTACGGCAATTTCGAACCCCAAGTTTCCGCTTATCGAGTCGGCGCGGAAAAACCTTTTGAAACTCTACCTGAATGATGTCGGTTTGCTGACTGGGCTTCTTTATGGCGACAACCTCAAGCCTGTTTTGGACGATGTGCGCAGCATAAATTTGGGCACGGTTTACGAGTCGGTTGTGGCGCAGGAATTGAAGGCGCACGGCCATACGCTTTATTATTACGACAACAAGCAAAACGGCGAAGTCGATTTCATGATTGACGATTTCCAGTCGCTTTCGGTGCTGCCGATAGAGGTCAAGTCGGGAAAGGATTACTCGGTTCACAGTGCCTTGTCGCATTTTGTCAGTAATGAGGA
>CALBNP010000101.1 GCA_937896505.1 uncultured Bacteroidales bacterium
GGACTTCACGAAGTTCAGAGGAATGGCGCAAAAATGCTAAAAATAGAAGTCCCCACATATTTATCAGCCTGAATATATTTCAAATGTTCATTTGGCAGGTATACAGAACTGCATGGCTTTACCCATTTTCCTTTACTCGTTTTTATTATCGGCCTATTAATCAGCTTTGGAGCAGCACCATCCTTACTCTTTTTCCACAATTTAATTGCATAATCTTCAATATAAGAATAAAACCTGTCAATCCATTTTTCCGATTGGTTTTGCATGAAAGCTTCTGTGATACCATCTGCAAATTTATCATTATCAAATGTATTCACTCCCAATTCTTGCAAAAAAGGAATCAAAGTCATCAAAGTTTTACGGTCTTTCACCATAATGAAATCAACACCTTCATCTGTGTCAATGAAATCGACATCTTCATTTGCGTTCAGCAAAGCCGTCATTTGCTGTTTATCAACCAAACTTTCCAATTCAGGTGAGGCGGCATGCATGACTTTAGAAGGAAGCCGATAATTGCCATCTCTCGATAAAATCAATTCATTGGATTTTATTTTGTCGATGAATTTCTGGCGCAAAGCATCCCAACCTTTATCCAAATACTGTGTTTTTTCCGGTTCAAAAGTAAACAGGTTTTCATTCAGCAGTTTATAATCTTTCAACCACAGCAAAGCCTGAGATGCTAAATTTCCAATCTCATCATCAATAACACTATTTACATTAGCATTTTCATCTTTCAGTATATTATTGCGATTATCGGTAAGCAAAAAAGGTCCGTGAGATTCATAACACATTCCATAACTATCTGAAGTCTCAAAAAAGCAATAAATATTGCGTTTATCCTTGACATTCAACGAGCCATCGGGGGTCAAATAATAAGCCACATTAATATGTTGCTTTACATGTTTTTCATTTTCAGGATTTACCAACTCTATTTCTTTTGTGAAAAGATAAAGACTTTCCTGTTTTTCACCCGAAGTCAAAATCACATAATCACACGATATGCCATCTTTTTCTGATTCGTGACTTATTGCCTTCTCGTATGTGTGCCAAATCTTTTCGTCATTTTGCTTCCATTCGATTTTCGCCAAATGATTAAGATAAAGAATAGGATTCCTCAACTCTTTCAAGCGAATCAAAATATTATTATATGCCTTTTCTGGTTCCTTGAATTTGAAGACGAACAGTGTTTCTCCTTCATTTCTCAAAGGATGATCTGACTCTAATAGACTGGGAACAATATAATCATCAATTCTAAACCTAAAACTATCATCATAGATTTCAGGAGAATTGACATATTTAAATACCGACTTGAAACCAACGCCAAACTTACCGATAGTTTTTTCATCATCACTTTTTGTCGAACATGTTGAACAAATCGCATTTATATCACCACGCACAACTTTTTTATCCTCAACATCCGAGACATCAAAATGTTTTGTCCCATTGTGCTTAAATATCAACTGATTATCAGACAAAATGAAAGTCGCTACCGATGCGTTTGCATCGTCTGCATTTTGAATCAATTCATAAACAAAATGTGCAGATTCAGGATATTTCTCTATTGTCGAACGCCAAATTGACACATAATCATCATCCATCAAAACAGATATGTCTTTTGCTTTCTTGTCATGCAACTTTTGAAAAAGTCTTCTTTGTTCCTCAGTCATATTGAATTCGTATTGATTATCATTAGCAAGTGTATTTTCAAGACGCAAAACTATGCAATTTCCAAACGTCACAAACAGCTTGCAACCTTGCAACCCTAAAAACGAGAAAAATAACTTTAAAACAAACAGGCCATATACAAAGGCAAATAACGCACATCGTCTTTCTCCATCACATCGGATGAATGGAGCACAACAGGCGAGGCTAATTGCATTCCGTATTTTTTTCGGAATTTTCCCAACGAAGTCAAGGTGTACTTTGTGCTTGACTTCACTTCAATCGGAATGATATTGTGCCGGCTCGAAACGGTCGCTTTCCGAACCAGAAAATCCACTTCCATTGTATCTTCGGAGTTTTCCTTGGAATATTTTGAAAAGAAATACAATTCATGTCCTGACGAACGAAGCATCTGAGCCACTACGTTTTCCACCAACATTCCCTTGTTTATCTCCAACTTGTCAAGCATCAGTTTCCGATACAGCTCTTCCGATTCAATCGTCTTTTCATCGAAAGCCAAACTTATCAACAAACCCGTATCGCCCATGTAGCATTTCAAAGTGGAATCATCCAATTTAAGGCGAAGTCCGACCGATGGCTCCGAAGCACTGTAACAGACATTTATCACCATGGCATCTTCAAGCCAAAGAAAAGAACTCTCGTATTCGCGAAACCGCGCCCGTTCCTTCAAAGCGGACAATTTGAACTTCTTTTCATGCTTCTGCAACTGTCCGGGTAATGTGTCGAAAATCCTTGCCACCTTACTTTCGTAGCCTGTCGCATATTTCCGAATGTCAGAACGGTAAAGCTGAAGAATGTCGCGTTTCTCGGCATCAGCACGCTCAAAACTTTTGGTAACCACATATTCCTGAACCGCCTGCGGCATTCCGCCCACAATGACATACTGGCGGAAATAATCCATTGCCCGACGGTGAAAAGCCTGGCCCAAAGGTTGCATTTTGGCGAAACAATCCTCAATGTAAGGCATCAGCATATCCTCACCCATCGCCCATAGGAATTCCTCAAAATCCATTGGGAACATTTTCACATGCCGTTCTTCGGATGGCAGCAGTAGGTCCTTCACATTCTGATTGATACTAACCAGCGAACCCGTTTCAATATAGTCATATCGTCCATCAGCCACAAGATATTTGATAGCGGCGCGCGCCTGCGGATAAAACTGAATTTCATCGAAGATAATCAACGAGTTGCGCTCGTACAATTTCACACGATAAAATAGCGAAAGATGCATAAACAGTGCATCATAATCTGTCTTATAATCTTCGAAAAAATCCAGCACCTCGTTTTCGACATGTGCGAAATTGATGAGAATATACGATTCATACTCGTTGCGGGCGAACTCTTCCACAATATAGCTTTTACCAACACGGCGGGCTCCATCAATCATCAGGGCCTTTCTTCCTTGCTCTTCCTGCTTCCATTTCAGGAGCGTCTGATACATTTTCCTTTTCATATTTACACCATTCCAAGAGATTATACACCCGCAAAATTACACCATTCCAAGAGATTCTGCAAGCCTAATTTTACACCATTCCAAGAGATTTTTATTAAATAATATTAAAATTACTAAAAATCAAACAATTACAATTATGCAAAATGGAGATAAAAATCTGCTGAGGGAAGAAATGCTTTTTAGATTGACATAAACTCTTATGCTTGAAACATTTTGCTTTTGTTGGCTATACCAATTGGGTCTTGCATGAAGAAATTCCTAACAGAAAAACGGAATTTCATTATTCTACCTCTATGATTTATTGCATCTATAAATAATCTCTTCTCCCCTACGGGCCAAGTGCATTCTCTCACGTTGGTCTTCAGAAAGTTCGTAATAAAGCCTGTCCTCAACGACTTGGAAACCAGCTTTACGCAGCACATCGGCATAATCGCGGCCAAATTGGCGCACATGGTCGTACTGGCCGAACAAGCGTTCACGCTCTTTCGGGTCGGTAACAGAAGGGTCCTCAAAAGTATCCACATCAGGATTGATAGGCACCAGAAGAATCGCCCAGCCGCCGGGTTTCAAAATGCGCTTGATTTCGGCAAAAGCCTTGTTTGCATCGTTCACATGTTCCAAGACATGATTGCAAATCACGACATCAAAAGTATTGTCGGGTTGTTGAATATCAGTAACATCCAATTGCAAATCGGCAATGGGCGAACAAAGGTCGGCAGTGGTGTAATCGAGATTTTTCAAGGCACGAAAACGTTTCAGGAAAGGCTGCTCTGGCGCAAAATGCAACACCTTCAGAGGAGCCGAAAAGAAATCTGTCTTTTCTTTCAGATAAAGCCAAAGAAGGCGATGACGTTCCAACGACAAGCAATTGGGGCACAAGCGATTATCCATTGCAACACCATAACCGTATGGCAAGAATTTACGGAAATGTTTTCCACATACAGGGCATTCAACCTTATTGCCTGCATAAAACGGGCGGATGAGCCAACTAAACAGATAGCTGCATTTGATAAGGAAAGAACGCGGGAACAATTTGGTAACTAAAGCGATAAGTTTTTTCATAAGTTAGGAATTAAAAAGCGCCGACAATGTCTCCGTCATGCGCGCCCATGAATACTTTTGTTTTTCGACAGCGACACCCGCTTCGAAATCAGCCTGGCGATGATTAAGGAAGAAGTCGCACAAGGCATCGGCAATGGCAGAAGGTTCGGTTGGAGTGACATAACCTACCTCTGGCGGAACAATTTCCTTCAGCCCGCCCACATCGGTCACAAGCATGGCTTTCTCAAAATGATAAGCCACTTGCGTCACGCCACTTTGGGTCGCCGATTTATAAGGTTGCACCACAATATCTGCCGCATTGAAATAATCTTTCACGGCATCGTCAGGCACATAACGGTCAACGAGGACAACGCGGTTTTCGAGTTGCAGACGTTGCATCATGTCGAGATAAGGTTGCTTTTCATCGTAAAACTCACCGACGACGAGTAGCTTGAGCGGCATAGCAGCCAAACGCGCATCAGCAAAAGCATGAAGCAACAAATCAAGGCCTTTGTAAGCCCTAACCAACCCGAAAAAGAGCAAATAACGCTGCGACAAGTCCAAGCCAAGATTCTGGAGCGCAGTTTCACGCGATTCACGAGGACCATAATGGTCGTAGAGCGGATGCGGAGCAAAACGCTTAGGCTTGTTCGCATGATCGAATTGTTCAATATCGCCCAGAACCGATTCCGACAAGGCCACAAAGCCATCCATCGTTTTCACGAAATAAGGCGGGAAGAGTTTGTCGATAAGCGAAGGCTCGTGCGGTATCATATTATGAATCAGTCCATAGCACTTTGTCTTGCCATTCCGTTTTGCTTCGCGGGCAATCGTACCATAACAAGGTGCGAAAAACGACATCCAATAAGCAAAGACTACATAGTCGGGAGCCATTTTGCGAAGCTTTCGTCCCACCCGAAACCAGTTTAATGGATGGATGGAATTTACCGCACGGACGACATCAATTCCTTCTGGCGCAGGCGCTTCGCTATACTGAGTCTTGCCGGGAAAGAGAAAAGCGGGATATTGCAGGCTGAAAGTCCACACCGACACCTCGTAATTCTCATCCTTCAAAGCACGAGCCAAGCGGTCGTTAAAAGCCGCAATACCACCACGATAAGGGTGAGCCGTTCCGATGATGACAACTTTCTTCATACCGTTTGAATTCAGGAAGCAAAAATAATAAAATAGGGAAAACAAAGGAAAGCAAATGGAAAAAGTTGTAAATTCGCACCCTATTTCAGAAAATCACCTATCAATGAAACACAACATCATTCGAGACAACAAGAATTTGTTTGGCATCATCGGTGCCATTCTTTGCTTTGCTCTTATCACCTTGATTTATTTCAATCCCGTGCTTCAAGGCAAGCGAATCAAGCAACACGACATTGAAATGCACAAAGGCATGTCGCACGAAATTGCCGAATACAAGGCACAGACAGGCGAGCAAACCCTTTGGACGAACTCCATGTTTGGAGGTATGCCAGCGTGGAACATCGGAGTCTCGCAAAACAGCAACCTGATGACAGGTGTCCAGCGCGTGCTGACCGTAGGACTTCCACACCCGATTTGTTCGGTTTTCATCAGCATGTTAGGCTTCTTCATCCTTCTGATGGTCTTAGATTGTTCCATAGGGATAAGTATCGCCGGGGCGTTGGCCTACGGATTCACTTCATACCTATTTATTATTATCGGTGCCGGACACAATTCGAAGGCGATGGCTATGGCTTACATGGCTCCCGTCATTGCAGGTATCTTACTGACTTACAAAGGGAAATACCTTTGGGGTAGCGTCCTCACCGCTCTCGCTTTGGCCCTGCAGATTCGTGCAGGCCACCTTCAAATCACATACTATCTGTTTTTGACCGTTCTTTGTCTCGTGATAGCGCAACTCGTCGATGCCATCCGCAACAAGAGCCTCGGCAACTTCTTCAAGGCCAGTGGATTGTTGACAATAGCCGCTATCCTGGCCGTTCTGACCTGCTCGACCACTTTGTATGCCAACTACAAATACGGCCAGGAAACGATGCGCGGCAAACCCATACTGACACAAAACCAAGACAACCAAACCAAAGGGCTGGAACGCGACTATATCACCCAATGGAGTTACGGCAAAGGCGAAACATGGACTCTGCTCATCCCCAATGCAAAAGGCGGAGCTTCGGGCTATATCGGCAAAGGCGAGCCTGCCTTAGAGAAAGCCGACCCACGTTTCAAGGAAAGCATCGCCCAAAGCAATGCCTATTGGGGTGACCAGCCCGGCACAAGCGGTCCGGTGTATGTCGGAGCCATCGTCGTATTTCTTTTCCTGCTTGGAGCCTTCACCGTGAAAGGCGGAACCAAATGGGCTTTGGTGGCCGCCACCTTGCTTTCCATCCTGCTCAGTTGGGGCAAGAACATGATGTGGTTCACCGACTTCTTCATCGACTATGTACCTGGTTACAACAAGTTCAGGGCCGTTTCCATGACCTTGGTCATTGCCGAAGTGTGCATGCCGCTATTAGGTTTCCTGGGATTGGCCGAAATCCTAAAGAATCCAGACAGTTTCAAGCAAAACATCAAGAAGTTCTATATCGCCTTGGGCATCACGGCGGGATTCTGCCTGCTATTCTCCGTGGCTCCGAAGGCATTTTTCAGCTTCCTCAGCCAAGGCGAAGCCGAGCAATTTGCAAGTCTGTCGGCCCAACAAGGCGGTGAAGTCTATGCAACCTTTGCTACCCAACTTGAAGATGTCCGCGTGGCCATTTTCCGCAAGGATGCCCTCCGAAGCCTCTTGTTTATCATCCTGGCTGCCGTGCCAATTTTCCTTTGCGGGAAAAACAAGTTAAAAGCACTTCCTGCCACACTCATCCTTGCTACATTAGTCGTCATCGACCTCTACCCCATCGACCGTCGTTACCTCAACAACGACAATTTCATCAGCAAGAAACTAGCCGACAGACCTTTCACTGCAACAAAAGCCGACAAATACATCCTTCAAGATTCCGACCCTGATTTCCGCGTCGTCAACCTCACAAAAGACGTGTTCAACGATGCATCCACTTCATATTATCACAAGTCCATCGGCGGATACAACGGAGCCAAGCTGCGCCGTTATCAGGATGTCATCACGCAATACCTTTCGGTTGAGGTGAAACGCTTCGGTTCCATCTTCAACAGCATTACTACAGAAGACGATTTTGGGGCAGCCATGCAGCAGCAAAAAGTCCTCAACATGCTCAACACGCGCTATGTAATCTACAATCCTGATGTTGAACCCCTGGTTAACCCTTGCGCCATGGGCAATGCTTGGGCAGTGAACGACATCCGTTGGGTGGAAACGCCGAACGAAGAAATCGATGCCATTGCCAGCACCGATGTCGCACACACAGCCATTATTAACAAGGATTTCCAATCCGAGCTGCAAGGATTTGTGCCAAGTGATGCGCAAAACTGCAACATCAGTTTAGATTACTACAAGCCCAACAAAGTTGGCTACAGCTTCAGTTCCGACAAAGACCAGCTTGTCGTTTTCTCTGAAATCTGGACACAAACCGACGGTTGGCACCTATTCATCGACGGAAACGAGCACCCCATCATACGCGCCAACTATCTGTTGCGCGCCGCCAAGGTTCCAGCCGGTTCACACGAAATCAGCATGAGCTACACACCTTCCATCTGGAAAACCGGCAACACCATCCAATTCGCAAGTTCGCTTTTGATGCTCCTTGGCATTGCGGCTGCCTGCCTTATCAGTTTCAAGAATAAGAAATCAGAAGCCAACACCGAAGCATGAAACGCGTACTCATCATCACCTACTACTGGCCACCTTCGGGAGGAAGCGGCGTCCAGCGTTGGCTGAAAATGTCGAAATACTTTCCAGAAAACGGTTGGCAGCCTGTGATTTACACCACCGAGGGAGCTGAATATCCCGTAGAAGACCCTACCCTTGAAAAAGACGTAGCACCCGAAGCCGAAGTCATCAGACGGCCCATCATCGAGCCTTACACATTCTACAAGAAATTCACCGGAATGAAAAAAGGCGACAAGGTGAAAGCAGGCTTCACTACCGAAGAAGCGAAGAAAAGCAGTTGGAAAGACAAGCTAAGCATTTGGATCAGAGGGAACCTTTTCATCCCCGACGCACGCTGCTGGTGGATAAGACCCTCGGTAAGATACTTGAAAAAATATCTGAAAGAGCATCCTGTCGATGCCATCATTAGCACAGGCCCGCCACACTCCATGCACCTGACTGCCTTGAAGTTGCACAAAAAACTAAACATTCCATGGATTGCCGATTTCCGCGACCCCTGGACGGAAATTGACTTCTATCAAGACCTTCATCTCAGCCGTTGGGCCGACTGGAAGCACCATCGTCTTGAGAAACAAGTGCTGACCCAAGCCGACAAAGTAGTGACCGTCGGTTGGGACTGGGCCGAAGGATTAAAACGCCATGGAGCCCCACAAGTTGACGTTATCTTGAATGGATACGACTGGAGCCTTGAACCTTCAGAGCAACAAATACCTCTTTCGCAAGAATTCACCCTATCGCACATCGGACTGTTGGGACCAACGCGCAATAACCCAATATTTTGGCAAGCCTTGGGCGAACTCGTCAATGAGTCTGAAGAACTGAAACAGCATCTCAGCATCCAACTCATCGGCCAAGTTGACAACAGCGCCATCAAAAGCATTGAACAATCTGGATTAAACGATTACGTCACCCACTTGCCTCATATTCCGCACGACGAAGTGATGCAAAAGCAATGCGCTTCGCAAGTTTTGCTGCTTTTCGTCAACAACACGCCAAACGCCAAAGGCATCATGACCGGCAAGCTGTTCGAATATTTCTCATCAGGCCGTCCCATACTTTGCATCGGTCCGGAAGACGGCGATGCCGCGCACATCATCAGCGAAGTCAAAGCCGGCGTTACCATTGGTTTCGAGGATAAGGAAAAAATGAAAAAACACATTATGTATCTTTTCGAAAAATACAAATCCGGCAGCCTTGACGGAAACAGCAACATGTCGATTGACAAATATTCCAGGAAAGAACTATCAAGACAATATGCCACAATCATCGACCATTTGACATCAAACAAACAATCATGAATTCAATCCCAAAAATCATTATACAGGCAAGAGTCGGATCCACACGTCTGCCGAGCAAGATGATTCTTCCCTTTTACAAAGAAGAAGGCATCTTCTCAATTTTGGCAGACCGTCTTTTAAGCGAGTTTGACAGAAACAACATCATTTTAGCCACTTCAAATTCGGCCAAAGACGATGTGTTGGAGCAAATCGCATCTAGCAAAAAGATCCATTGTTACAGAGGTTCCGAAAGCGACGTGCTTCAGCGTTTCATTGACGCGGCTTCTCACTTCGATGCAAAGAAAATCATACGAGTTTGCGCCGACAACCCATTTCTTGACCTTCCCTCCCTGAGAAACCTATTCAACAATTTGGAAAACAATAATTTAGATTATATCGCCTACGCCACTTCGTCAAACACACCCACTATTAAGACACACTATGGTTTTTGGGCAGAAGGCACTTGCATTGATACCCTACAGAAAATCAAGGAAGCCACAACGGAAAGCCTGTACCACGAACACGTCACCAATTTCATCTACACACACCCTGACTTATTCAAAATCAAGCTGATGACAATCCCAATTGAGATTGAAAATCACCAACGGCTCAGACTCACAATCGACACTGCTAACGATTTCGCCATTCAGAAAAGCATCTTCAAGGCCATTTTTGAAGAAAAGCCATCGTTTACAGCCAAAGACGTATGCAATTACCTTGACAAGAATCCAGAGTATTACACTACGATGGAAAATGAAATCATAAAAAATCAAAAATAATGGACGCTACTTACATAATAGGAGAAATCGGCCAAAACCACAACGGATCGGTGGATGTAGCCAAACTCATTGTCGAGCTCATTGCCAGACCTGTTCAAGAAGAATGCTTCGGAATCCAGCTCAAGCCCATGGATGCCGTCAAGATGACGAAAAGAGACTTGGACCATGAGTTGTCCGACTCCCAGATGAGCCGAATCTATGACTCGCCCAATTCCTTCGGGCGCACTTATGGCGAACACAGAGCTTTCCTCGAACTCTCAGACGAGGAACATTTTGAAGTATATAAATATGCAAAATCCAAAGGATTAGACTTTGTTGAGACATTATGCGCACCAACCTGTTTGAGCATTCTGAAACTTTTTTCGCCAGACTATCTCAAAGTTGCCAGTCGCGACATCACCAACATACCTTTACTCGAAGCGCTGGCCGAAACGAAAATCCCCATAATCATCTCCACCGGCATGGCAGGGAAAAAAGAGCTGGACGATGCCCTTGACACCATCACAAAACAGCATAGCAACATTTCCATTCTGCATTGCGTTTCACAATATCCGACCCATCCAAAGAATCTCAATCTCAACACCATAACATACTTAAAGAAGCATTATCCGCAGTACAAGATTGGACTTTCGGACCACACCATCGGCATTTCCGCTCCGGTTGCCGCCATTGCCATGGGAGCTTCAATCATAGAAAAGCACATCACGATTGACCGCCGCATGAAAGGCACCGACCAAGCCGGTTCGTTAGGTCCGGATGGCGTTAACAGGATGATACGCGACATACGCATCACCGAAATGGCAATAGGAGTCGAGGACATCTTCATCGAACCTGATGTCATGAGCAGCAAGATAAAACTGGAACGTTCCATAGCCGCCATCAGAGACCTTCAGGCCGGTGACATCATTTCGGAAAAAGACATTCATTTACTGAGTCCGGGGGACGGTTACAAATGGTCGCAACGGATGGACATCATCGGGAAGAAAGTCCGCATCGCCGTTCCCAAAAACGAAATCATTTACCCTAACAACCTTGAATTATGACACCTAAGCTAATATTGACTGACATCGACGGTGTGTGGACTGACGGGGGAATGTATTACGACCAAACGGGAAACGAATGGAAGAAGTTCAACACCTACGACAGTGCAGGCGTGCTTTTCGCACATCAACGAGGAATTCCCGTAGGCATCATCACTGGCGAGGAGACAGAAATCGTCAGGCGAAGGGCTGAAAAACTACACATCGACTACGTCTTTCAAGGTGTTTCCGACAAGTTGGAAATCGCCAAAACAATCTGCAATTCACTAAAAATCAGCCTAAATGAAGTTGCATACATTGGCGACGACCTGAACGACATTCAGCTCTTAGGTGCCGTTGGCATTGCCGGCGTTCCGAAATCAGCACCCGCCTATGTAAAGAAGCACAGTCATATAACATTGGAGAAATCGGGGGGCGAAGGCGTTTTCCGCGAATTTGTCGAAAAAATACTTGGAATATGCTGAAAACCTTCATACAAAACATAACAAAGCCCAAATTCATTTTCCGGCTTATCGTCAAGCGGAAGGCCGCATCATGCGGGAAAAACTTGTCTGTCAATGGTTTTTCCACAGTCACGCGTAGCACCCACTTGCGGAATAACGTAAACTTCAACGGGATGAAGATTACCGGCAAAGGCAAATGTGTAATTGGCGACAACTTCCATTCGGGCATCAACTGCCAGATTCTTACCGACAGCCACAATTACGACCAAGGTAACGCCATTCCATACGACAGCTCGGTTATCGCCAAGGATGTCATCATCGAAGACAATGTTTGGTTGGGTAACAATGTCATTGTCCTTCCTGGAGTCACCATTGGCGAAGGAGCCGTCATACAAGCAGGCAGCGTCGTGGTAAAAGACATTCCCGCTTTATCCATTGCAGGAGGAAATCCGGCAAAACCTTTCAAGGAACGTGACAAGAAGCACTATTTCGACCTCAAGGACAAGAAAGCCTTCCACTGATGAAATACAGCAATTTAGACATCTTATCAATAAACCAGATATTGTTTTCGTCAACGGAGAACAGAGGCAGCCTCAGCAAACAACTGTCGATATTTTTCGGACAATTGTTTTTCTACACTTTCCTTCACCGTTTCAAATACAAGGCAATGCCCGAAAACTACAAAGGCATCCTCTTCGTGGGTTTTTCTAAGAACAACCAGCGTTCTCTGACCCCTATCATCCAAAACATGCAGAGCGGTGATTACATCAGTTTGGAGCACCATAAAGACGATGTCAACAAGCGAAAGGCTTGGTGGATTTCGCTGCCATACATTTTCACGCTGATAAAGACCTACAGAAAATCAGATGCCCAAACGAGAAAACGCATCAAGAGATTCTTTACTGACTTTTGGACCACATACGGATTGTATCACATTGCCGAAGAATATCTCATTCATTACAAAGTCAACACATTAGTCTTATCCAACGACCACAACACACTTCACCGATGCCTGATTCTAAGAGCAAAAGAAATGGGCATCAAGACTGTTTACGTTCAGCACGCTTCAGTAACCGCCAAATTCCCAAAATTGCTTTTCGACTATTCCTTCCTTGACGGAGAAGAAACCTTTGAAAAATATCTTTGTGCCGGACAACCGGAAGGAAACGTTTTCCTATCGGGCGGAGTCAGGTTCGACAACTACCATCGAAAGCCGTTGACCGAGCCAATTCCAAGCATCCACACCATCGGCGTAGCCATCAACATGGTCGATGATTTCGAGCGCGTCAAAGAACTTTGCCTTTTCTTGATAAGGAATGATTTCAAGATTGTACTTCGTCCCCACCCGAGATATGGTGCAATCAACCGGAACTGGCTAACGGAAAACGGAATCATGTTTTCCGACCCTACAACAGAAAGTTCATCCGATTTCATCAGTCATATCGACTGCATAATTTCGAACCAATCAGCCATTCACCTCGATGCGGCAATCATGAACTGTCCAAGCGTGTTATTCAATTTTTCAACCAAGGGCATAGACGATTACTATTCATTCGTTAAGAACGGCCTGACAAAAGAAGCCCGCAACTATGACGAACTGAAATCATTACTGGCGAAGCCGAACCAACTCATGCCAGCGAACGACATTCTGAGGTATTATAACGCCAATTGCAACACTCCACTTTATGGCCGTTTAGGTAAAATCATTGCTTCCTATATCAGTATCATCAGCAGCAACAGAAACCTTGAATCGGAATCCAGTAAGGACTTTCGCGAAGATGAAAACAGGCCTCGCGTATATTTGATCAGTATTTGACATATTTTCGACACAAGTCTTAAAAAGCCGAAAAGTTATTCCGCATAAATAAAAAAAAGTTATTTTTGCACAATCTTTAAAAAATATTCAACTATGAAGAAGATGAAGAACTTTATCCTTACAATGCTGTTGGCATTGCCACTATTATTGTCGGCCCAACAGACTATGCAAATCGGCGACATACTTTGCACGGATGGAAGCACCGTAAAGCCAAATGAATTTGCCCAATCCGGGAAAACGGCGAAAGGAGTAGTTACGTTTATCGATGAATCGGGCGAACACGGATGGGCCATCAGCCTTAACATCGAAGCCCGCGACATCCACTGGGTGGATCCAATGTACTACTACGAAGATTACGACATCCCATTATTGAACAACTGCGAGTTTTCGGGCGAAGCCATGCAAGACTCCGATGGTTACCGAAACACAATGATTATCCGTGCTGCCCATGGAGCCGACTGGTATCCAGCCGCATGGTGTGTCGATTTCGATAACGGATGGTATCTTCCTGCCGCTGCACAAGTCCGTTGGATGGTAGCCTACGCTACCGAACTGAACCAGTCGTTAGCCATTGTTGGCGGCACCCTATTCCAACACGATAATCCAAGATGGTGGTGGACTTCGACAGAAAGAACCGGTATGCACGCTATCGTTGTCAGCGAGACCGGAAGCGTTGGCAACTACATGAAATACAACTATTATTACACTTACAAAATCGGTGTCAGAGCCGCAATAGATTTTTAACGGAAAGGAGAACGACATGAAAACTTTGAAGTATCAACTTATAGCCATATTTAGTTTGGCCTTTTGTTTCGCACAAGCGCAAAGTCCCACCGTTGGCGAAGTGTTGACCGCTTCCGACGGCACCACGGGAGTTGTGTTTTACGTTTCGCCTGACGGCAACACATTCTGGTTGGCCGCCATGAACGATTTGCCTGGAACTTACCAATGGGGTCCTATCGGCGACGTCGCTGGATTAGAGAACTACGAATCGGCGAACGATGCCATTTGGTATGCCCTGCATTATGAGTCCATTGGCCTTGAAGCCACCCAAATCATGTATCATGACCAAGGATACAACAGCGCGTATCCTGCTTCTCGCGTAAATTTCAAACATGGCTGGCACATCCCATCGACAGGACAACTCAGCAAACTTTACGCAGCACTGCCCTACGTCAATCATGTTTTCGCACAAAACGGCGGGACGGAAATGGCATACGATTACTATTGGGCAAGCACCGAAAGTTCCTCGCAACAAGCGTGGGCAGTCAATTTCGATGACAATTCCTACAAAGGAGGATTCCTGCAAGAGTTTGACAAACTCACACAGCTTCATGTACGCCCGATTTGGAGTTCAGAAATCATCAGCAGTTCACCAACCGTAGGTCAAATTACCGTTCCTGAAACGATTTGCTCCGGCAACAGCCTCGACTTGCACACTCCAAGCACACAAAACGCAACACACCAAGGATGGCAAATCGCTGCCGACGAAGACTTTACCGACTATCAAAATTACAATGGCGAAGTCCTTGACGAATCATTTGACGGCTGGTATTTGAGATACTTCGCTTCCAACCATTTGGGCACTACCTACAGCAATACCGTTAGAGTTTCCGTCATGTATGCCCCTTCAAGTTCGTTCAGCATCGAGAGTTGCGGGCCATACGTCTGGAATGGCGCGACCTATACAGAAAATGGCATCTACCAACAAACCTTCCCCATGCCTAATGGTTGCGACAGCATTGCCACCCTATACCTTAGTATCAGGCACGAATATGACATCAACTTCAACGCATCGAGCTGTGAATCATACACTTGGAACGGGCAAACCTATACACAAAGCGGCGATTATACACAAGTCTTCACCTCTATTTACGGCTGCGACAGCATCGCCACTCTTCACCTTTCCATCTACAAATCCGCAGAAAGCGAATTATCCATCACAGAATGTGACAGTTACGTCTGGAACGGGCAAACATACACCACAAGCGGCGATTACACACAGATACTCCACACAACACATGGCTGCGACAGCCTCGTTACACTTCACCTCACCATCGAGTCGTTTGAAGAAATGCAAACCATCGAAGGCGATGCCACGGTCGATACCCACACCACCTCAACCAGCATCTACTCACAGCCAGGTTTCAACAACAGCACCATCTATCAGTGGGTTCTCCTGCCCGACCAAGCTGGAACAGTGGCCGGATTCGGCAACACCGCCATCGTAACTTGGTCAACCGACTACCAAGGCGACGCTACTCTCGGCGTAGGCATCGATGCCCCATGCGGCGAAGGCTTCAACACGCTCACCATAAACGTGAAGAACTCGTCAGATGTCAGCGAAAACAGCATCAATGCCAAGCTCTATCCTAACCCAACTTCCGGAACAGTCACCATCGAAGCCGCCGACATGCAACGCATAACGGTTGCCAACGCCATGGGACAAGTAGTCGTTGATATGGAACTTGATGCCAACACGTCAAGCATCGACATGACCCAATTTGGCACGGGGGTTTATGTGGTCAGAATCATGACCAGAGAAGGTTCATGCATCAGGCGCATTGGAGTTGAATGATTATTTCAAACGCAACAATTTCAATCCCTTATCGATTAAATCGTTGACAGACATTGAAATTCTCAGTTTATAGACCGTCGTCATTCCCAACAATAGGAAGGCGACGGTTTTTATTACGCCATCAAGCAGAAGACCATAAATCGGCTTGGCGAAAAGCCCAGAAAACCATGGTGTTATCGTAAGCATCCAAAGCCAATTCAGGCCAAACATCACCAAGACGATGACCGAAACAGCAAACATCTTTTTCGTCAAAGGCAACACACCGGTTTTCCATTTGATGAAAGCCAAAAGCAGGATGAAATAGATGGAATACGACAAAGTGTAAGCCAATGCGCCGCCGTTGATATCCCATTTCGGCACGAAATACCGGTTCATAAAGAACGACATAAGCGTCAGCAAAACGGTGAATATCAGCGAATAATAATAGTATTTGGAATAGCTCAACACCGTTGTCGTAACTGCAAAAGTGGAATAAACCAGCCTACCGATGCAAAGCAACAGTACCGCCATTTTTCCCACACGATAGACTTCGCCGTTGGGCAAAATGCTGAAAAGCAAATCGATGTTCGTCCAAATGACGAAAAACACGAAAGTTCCGGCAATATACTGATGTAGAGCCACATTCTTGCACAAGATATCAGCTTGTTTCACATCCTGTCTTGCCATAGCCTCAGAGATATGGGGACGCGAAATGGCTCCCAACGAGCGATAAGGCATCTCGACCACGGCAGCGATGTTGGTAGCAATGGTAAACACACCAGCCAAATGAAAACTCACCTCGCCCGCAACAAAAAACTTGCTCAGCATGGGAATCACATTTCCCGCCAATGCCGCCGTAATCATGAAAGCGGTATAGAACAGGAAATCACGCTTCAATTCCTTCTTCACAAAACCTTTCTCAATCCTAAACGACACCCTTTGCAGCGACAGCAGATAGCCGATATTCACTAAAGTGGCAAGACCATAGAAAACGCAAAACGAAACCACTACACCCTTGAAGTTGAGCACCTTATAGAAATAGAGCAGATAAACAACCAAGGTCATCACACGAAGCCCAACCTCACGGATAAACTTCGGCACCGAGATATGTAGCAGCAAGTTGCTATTGGTCTCGAACACCGAAATGTAGAGCATGAAAAATGCCAGCGGGATGACGAAATAGACATACTCGCCAAATGCAGTGGAATCCTTTGTAAAATAAGCGACTATCGAATTCTTGAAAAGTAGGAAAACGACCAGGAAAATGGAAAAACCGATGAGTGGAACCAGCAAGGTCCAGCCGAAAAAGCCATGGTCGCGATGGGCTTCATCCTTAAAATACGGATAATAGCGCATCGCCGACGAATTGGTTCCCAGCTGTGCTATACCCGAAAACAGCAAAGCACACTGAAGCAGCACATCGATGAGGCCAATCTCATCGGCCGTCAAGGCCTTGGTCTGGATGAAAAAGGTGGTGACAATGCCAACCACGACACCCAAATAGGTGGCCAAAGTTCCCTTGATACTCTGTCGTGCTACGATACCCATATCATTCATCCTGTAGAGACGCGATTCATCGCGTCTCATTTACATCACAATCATTTTTCATATTCAGTTGTCGGAACCTCAAATTGTTTTTCGTCAGTTTGCGAAACACCTTTGAGTTCCTGCTCGATAAAAGCACTATAAGCCTTGATAACCAGTTCACAATCCTTCTTTTCTTCAACCAGTTTATCCACAAGGTCTTGCTTCTCTTTGATTTGGTTTTGCAGGTTGGCAATCTTCTTGTCGCGTTCTTCGTTCTCCTTCGTAAACACCTGGATGCGCTTCTTCATGTCCTCGATGACAATCTGCTTTTTCCGGTCGTTGTCCTCCTCTGCGCTAAGCCTGTCGGATTCACGGCGGATGCTGGAATTCAAATCGTTGCCTGCCAAAATCACTATGGCCAAAATCCATATCCACATCAGCAAGATAATCAATGTACCAATGGAACCATACAAGGCATTATAGCGCGAGAAATTGGAAATATAGATGTTGAAACCTATCGTGGCAAGGATAAACAAGCCCGTCGCCATAATGGAACCCGGACTGAAAATCACGAAATTACGATATTTCTTGCCATTCTTTCTCGGACGTTTCAATTCCACGCGATAATGCTCGTTAAACTTCACATTGCCAAAATAATACAAAGTCGCGACCGTGAGGCACAACGAGAAAACCGTTACCGCCCAACGTATGAAATTGAAAAGGAAAAGCACAAAGCCACCTTTCAGAAGCTCTTGTGTGACCAAGAACTTCAAGCCGATGCCACCCAACGAAATCAAGACAATGGAAACCACAATCAAGGCACCGAGAATGAGCAACATGAGGATAGCAAAAATCCGTTGTTGCAGCCAATTTTTCAACGTCAGTTTCTTCTCGCGAAGGAAGTCGGCATACACATTACGAAAACCACGGAAGAAAGCCACCACGCCACTCGAACCGAACAAGAGGCAGAGCACGATACTCAACGATAGCAAGCCATCGTGCGACTGGTTCATAATGCCGTTGATGGTATCATTCACGAAATCCATGGTGCCCGATGGTAAGAACGAACTTTGGATATATCTCATCACAAGTTCGTCGAGATGTGGAATCGGAATGTATGGTATCAACGTGAAAAAGAACAAGATGAGAGGGAACAAGGCCAAAAAGAAATTGAAGGCCACTCCCGCCGCACGGTCCAAGGTACGACCTTTGGTGAAATTCTTGAAGAACGTCAACACCACATCCAATAGTGGGAGCCTTGTGCCGGGAAAACGCAAGAGGCGAAGTTTGTTGTCATCCTTATAATACCATGTCCGCAGACCGTCGATCTTGGCTATCAGCCAGGTAGCCAATTTTCCTTTTCCCTTCTTTTTCGCTTCATCTGCCATATCGAGAACTTTTTAGGATGCAAAAATAGTATTTTTGAAGCAAATATTTTATTTTTGCAATCATTATGAGCAACGAAACCATTTCACACGAAGGCATCATCACTGAAATCGGTGATGACGAATTGAAAATCAAGATATTGTCGAAAAGTGCCTGTGCAGCATGTCATGCCAAAAGCGCTTGTACGATGAGCGACATGGCCGAAAAAATCCTCACCGTTCCCAAGCCCCAAAACCGTGATTTCCAACTGATGCAGAGAGTCAACGTCAGCATGAAAGTGAGCCAAGGCAACAAGGCCGCCATCCTCGGTTACCTATTGCCTTTCGCATTGATGATGGCCGTACTTTTCACCCTCATCGGCTGCGGCCTCGGTGAAGGATTGTCAGCCCTTTGCTGTCTTGCCGCGCTTATACCTTATTATATTATTCTCTATCTCCGCCGCGACAAGCTGAAAAAACAATTCGATTACGAAATTGAATAAAGTTCGATTCGGCAGTATTATTCACACTATATCAGCAATATACATTTCATTTATTAAAAAAAACCAAAAAAAATCTTGGACAAAAAACTAAGATTCCATATTTTTGTATGATTTTTTGCTTTCAAGCAAACATCAATTCATTTTATACTAAATCAGAACATTAACCCTCAAAACTATTAAAAAAGTGAACAA
>CALBNP010000102.1 GCA_937896505.1 uncultured Bacteroidales bacterium
CCATCATCTTTATGACGTCGTCCTTCATGCCGTCGAAGTTCATCAGGATGTAGAGCTTCAGGGCCTCGTAGGAGCCGGTCTGCGTCCAGTAGCTGCCGTATTCGCGGTTTTGCATGGCACTCACCACCGAGCGCGGACTGAAAACTTCCTTCACCGTCTTCAGGTCGTAGCCGTCGTACCAGCGCTTACATTCCGCGTAGTCCATGCCGTACTGTTCGCAAAGGCCTTTCGTCTCTTCCGCCGTGAAGCCCACGAATTCGGCCAGATTCATCGGGTTGGTCATGGAGTATTCCGTGAACAGGTTGAGCTTCGACTGAATCCTGTCGCGCACGATGGGCAGGATGCCGGTGAGGTAGGCCAGCGAAATGGCCGGGCTTAATGTCGAGTTCTTGAACATGGCGTTGAGGAAGCGCAGATAGTCGTCGAACAAGGCTTGCGGCACCTTTTCGCGAACAAGCACATCGTATTCGTCGATGATGACGACGAAGGTTTCTTCTTTCTCTGCATAGACTTCCAGCATACAGTCAGCAAACGAACGGCAGTCGGAGAAATCGATGTTGGGGAAAGCCTTGACGAAGTCCTTCATGATTCGCTGCTGCATTACCTGCAGAAACGCCTCACGGTTCGACATGTACTCTGCATTCAGATCAATCTTTATCACATTCAGCCTGTTGAGGTATTCCTCATAGCTCTTGTCTTGGGCTATCTTCAGATCCTTGAACAGCTCGCGCGAGTCGCAACCCTTCGAGTAGTAGGCCGCAATCATGTTGCCTGCCATGCTTTTGCCGAAACGGCGCGGACGCGACACACAGATGTATTTTTCACGCGAATTGACAAGTTCGTTCAATTCGGCGATAATCATTGATTTATCGACAAAAATCTTCGCCTTACGGTCTTGGCGTAACGATTCGTTGTTCGGATTGAGGTAGATGCCCATGATGCAAACGGTTTAGTTTGCAAAAATAACAATCTGTTTCGACATGTCGCCTTTTTTACAAAAAAGAATTTGGGACGCCATCGGCAGACCGCTTCGCAATGGTGCTTCCATTGTCAAGCTGGAACGACAACTGCTGACGCTCCTCGGGTGACAGGCCCACCGTCGTGTGACACTCTTTCTTACACAATCTCACTTCTTCTTCCCGACGGGAATAGCCCAGCCAATGGCGCCTGATAAACCATACTTCCTGAAAGCATTTGTGCCGAAATCAAAGGAAAACGTAAAGCCCCTGAAGACACATAACACACCTGCCGAACAGGAAAAACCATAATCATAATTATTATGATATCTAAACTTTCCAAATCCCACACCTGCTTTTATGCAGAAAGGGCCATGCACATGAAAGACTGGTCCACCAACAATATTAAAACCGCCACCGAAATCTAAAGAATAACTTGCATAAGCTCCGAACTTTTTCATAAATCCTACTGATACGGAAGGCATCGTCATATCGACACCCATGGTCACAAACAGCACGCCATCGTTAATGTATTGGCCAAATGGCTTTAAATGCTTTTCCGAACAGTCAATCCTAACATTGCTGTAGTTGGTATAGCCACCGAAATTTGCGCCATCGGCAGTAACGAGAATTTCCTTTTCGCCCACGAAATCGCCTCTTCCACGGTGTTTCACGGCTTTCACATGGTGCTTTCCGTAAGGCAGGTCCACGGTCATGGACGTGCGGCCTTCCGAATGGCCGTCGATAATGAGTTCGGCCTTCGATGGTTTGGAATCAAAGCAAATGGCGGTGCGCTGCGAAGGGTCGGCTGGGGCAACGGCAGGCATGAGCGTCTCAGCCGTGTTTTCGCCTTGGGTTAGGGTTTCAACCACGGCGCAGGTCTTTCCTTCCTCAATGGCAACGGGCTTTGTGAGGGTCACGTAGCCATCTTTTGCGAGTTTCAGGATGTGGGCTCCGGCAGGCACGTCATTGAAAATGTCGGGGGTAGTGCCCAAATGCTTGTCGTCCAGATATACTTCACATTCCAAAGGGTCGCTATCAACGCGCAGGCGGCCAAAGACGGCGGATAGTGCCTGAAAATGCAACTCCTTGTTTTCCAAGTCTCCCAAGCTGATGCTTTCCTTACGGGTGCGGCAGCCTTCCTTACGCACTTCCACCACATAGAAACCGGCGTTAAGGGAACCGGTCCAGCTGCCCGTACCTTTCAAATCGTCGTTCACAAAAATCTGTGCATCGGCATCAGCGGCGTTCACCGTAAGGGTGGCCTTGGAGGATTTCAACTCCACGTTGAGGATTTTCTTTTCCTTGCTGATTTCCACTTTTCCAACTTCGGTGGCATAGCCGTTGGCCTCCACGCGGTAATCGTGCGTGCCGTAGGGCAAAAGCTGGGAAAAGGTACCGTTTTTCAGGGTCTGAATCTTGCCGTCAATGTAAACCGAAGCCGAATAAGGCTTCACCTTCATCACAAGATAAGAGCCTCCGTCGTCTTGCTCAACCACAGGAACCACATTCCCCGAGACAAGTTCCATGCGGTAGGTGCGTCCTTTTTCGATGCTGCAAGGGAAATAGTAGTCGTTGAGATGGCCGAGGTGCTGGTGATGGATGCTGATATGCTTCACGCCGAAAGGCACATAAACCCAGATTTCGCCGGTGTGCTGTTCGGTTTTCGTGATGCCCATCATGCCCACGTCGAAGGCGAAGCCAGTCTGTGAAGTTTGGATTTTGAGCAGGGCACAGGTGTTGCCGTTCTGGTCGAGGACTTCGGTGCCGTGGGTGATGGCGGTGAGGTCGTTCTCAAGGAGTTTGAAGGATGCTACAGAGAGAGATTGCGCTCTCGTTGCAAGGCCTAAGGCCAAAAACAATAATAAGGTAAAGTAACGTTTCATTTTTCTGTCTGACTTTTACATATCTGCATAATAGAGGGTGCAAAGATATGAATTTAGTCTAAAGTTTCCGATTTTTTTTGTTGTCTCCACGTATCTCTCGTATCTTTTCTCCATGAAAATGACACTTGCGATACGTGGAGTTCTTTTTTGTGTGAAGAAAATTGTGGCTGTATTTCGGTTAGAAATTGTAACCTAGGCCGAATTCAGGAAAAACATGCAATGATTCATGATTTATATTTGCTCCAGCCAAAATGCTGAACCCCTTATAATGCAGTATGATGCCACTTTCGAATTTAACTCTTCCATGATTTCTATTTTCGGCCACAAATCTTTGAAGTCCTGCTCCAATGTAGAAATAAATGAGTTTTCCGCAGCGGAAAACGGTTCCTGCAGTCAAGTCGAAAAGGGGCATGGTATATTCGTCGGAAATGTGAACGTCACATAATCCAAAGTCAGACAAGCAACTTGCGTACCAGCCAATTTTGTTCACTCGTCCTCCCATCAAGCCAAATGTAAACCCAGCATCATTCGGGCTCAATTTGGCAATTATTATTGTCTTTTTCTTGTCAGTTTGCACGGTTGGTTTTTCGTTTTGCTGAGGCTGGGGCTGCTGCACTTCGGGCTGTTGCGCCACGCTTCCGGTGCGTTGCAGAGTCATTTCCATATCGGTAATCTTGCCTTCCTCAATGCTAACGGCCTTGCTTTGGCTGTCGTAACCGTTTTTGCGCAGTTCAATATTGTGGTTGCCAATGAGGATGTCGGAGAAAATGTTGGGCGATTTTCCGATTTGCTTTCCGTCGAGAAAGACCTCGCAGTTGCCGGGCGTGGAAGTCAGGTTCAGCTTGCCGTAGATGGGCTGCGGGGCGTTCAGCGTCACGGTCTTTTGCTCCTGTTTTGCAAGGGTGAGGCTTTGCTTTGTGGAGCGGTGGCTGGATTTGCGGGCTTCCACGGCATACATGCCTTCGGCGAGTTGGCCGGTCCAGCTGCCGCGGCCTTTCTTCTGGTCGTTAAGGTAGATGTCGGCTTCGGCATCGGGGCAGTTCACGGTGAGCGTGGCCTTGGCTGAAACTAGACGGACGTTCAGTTCTGTACGTTCCTTGCCAATCTCGAAGGCGCCGGCTTCGTTCATGTAGCTTGGCGCCTCCACGCGGTAGGTGTGGTGTCCGTAAGGCAGCAAGGGCATCAGTTCGCCGTTCTCAATGGGTTGCAGCTTGTCGTCGATATAGACCATGGCGTTTTTAGGCTCTACGGTCAGCATCAGATAGTTGCCGCCGAGGTCTTCTTCAACAATGGGATTCACTTTTCCTGTAATGAGCACCATCTCGTAGGTTCGGGCTTCCTCGACGCTGCAAGGGAAGTAATAGTCGCGCAAAAAGCCCAAGGTCGGATGGCCAATGCTGATGTGCTTCACGCCGAAAGGCACCCACACCCAAATCTCGCCAGCCTTCTGCTCGGTGTCGGTGATGCCCATGATGCCCACGTCGAAGGCAAAGCTGATCTGTGTGGTCACCACCTTAATCAGGGCGCAAGTGTTGCCGTTTGGGTTCTGCACCTATATGTCTTGCAGGTTGGCGGTGAGGTCGTTCTCGACGAGACGGAACGGGGCCACACAGATGTTCTGGGCGTGAACGAAAACATATCGAGTTTAGCATTATTAATAATAGGTGTCTTCTCTTGTAGATGAGTTATTTTGTGATAAAAGTTGCAAATATAGTTTTTTTTAAGATTGGATGCGAAAAGGTTTTGAAATGCCGCATAATGTTAGCAAACCAGCCCAAACTAGGTCTAAGTATATTATTGTTTTTGAAAAACCTTCGTAGTTATCCGATCCGAACATGTCGAATGCATCGTTATTTTCCTTAGCTCTATCCCCAATGGCTCTAAGGCGTTTTTTCGGTCTGCTTGGTCGAGGATGAATTCGTGCTCGCCTTCCATGAGGGTCATCTGGCCTACATACGAGGTCTGTAGCATTTCGTCAACTCCTGGTAATAGGTGGTTGATTTCCTGCTCGCCACAACGGAAAATGTAGCGTTTTGCGGCATTCTTGGGTAGGTATTCGATGAAGATGTCGTAGGTGCCATTCAGCTTTACGCCAATCTTCCATGAACGCCACGAGTCGGCTTCGGTTGTCATGTAGGTTTCGGCATCGAAGGCGGCGTGGGTGAGACCGTTTTCGTTGGTGAGTACAAACCCTTCAGCACTTTCTTCAACCAAAACTTCTTCAGGAACAACGATTTGTATCTTGTCCAAAGTGTCGGGATGGCTATCAAGAAAGGCACCGATTTGCGTCAGAACTTCCTTCTCGTAAGGCAGGATACTGCCGTCGCCTTTCGGACCGATGTTCAAAAGGAAAACGCCACCATGGCTGACGGTACTGAAAAGCCTGTCTAACTGTCGGTTGACTTGTGTTTCCACGTCAGGACGTTGAATCCACGACTTGTAACCCCACGTGCCATACAACGAGGCGGGATTGTCCCAAAACACGTCGGTGTAACCAACCACGTCACCATTATCGGGCAAGGTGAGGTAGTCGCCACAATGGTTCATGATGCGACCGCTGACCAAGCACTTAGGTTGTAGGTCTTTTACGGTCTTTCTGAATCTTTGGCTTTGCTCGAGTGTGGGCAAACCCATGTCGAACCAAATTGTTTCGATGTCTCCATAGTTGGTCAAGAGCTCGGTAAGTTGTTGAACAATAACTTCTTCTAATTCAGGTGTGATGATTTCCAATGGAGAATATACTTGGTTGACAAATTGTGTGCAGTTGGTAGTGGTGTCGGGTGCCATGCGAGGAATGCCCGCTGGATGATGCCAGTCGGGAAGTGAAAAGTAGAAACCGAGTTTCATGTCGTGGCGTTGGCAAGCCTCGGCAAGTTCTTTCACCACGTCGCGACCGAATGGGGTGTAATCCACGATGTTGTAATCGGTTGTAGAGGTCTTGAACATGCAGAAGCCGTCGTGGTGTTTGGTAGTGAAAACGATGTATTTCATGCCAGCGGCTTTGGCCAGCAGCACGACAGAATCGGCATTCCATTCGGTCGGGTTGAATTGCAGGGCTATGGCTTCGTATTCCTCCGTAGAGATGCGGGCGTGGTTCATGATTTGCTCGGCGTAATAGGGAATGGGTTCGCCTTTCCAAACGCCACCGAGTTCGGAATAGATGCCGAAATGGACGAACATGCCGAAATGCGAGTCGCGCCATGCTACGAGTTCGTCATGAGTCGGGTCGATTGTTTCACTCGTTTCAGTTCTTGTTTGGCAAGCGGCCATCATCAAGGCCATTAGGAGAAATATTATGTTCTTCTTCATCGTTGTTTTTATTTTTTATCAAGAATTAGAGAATTCGAAGATTTGACGAAGTCAATTTTAGAATATTCATTTCGGGTCGTATTTTTTTGAATTAAAGAGGAATTGGAGAGAAAATCGCAGGCGATTTTCATGTTCTCTTCATTCCCACATCGTAGATGTAAATTCAAAGCGCTGACTCGGCTTCTCTACATTCTCTAATTCTTGACAAAAGAAATTGATTCAAAAATAGTAGAGACGCGCCATGGCGCGTCTCTACAAAAATGATCGTTTTCAATTATTTTACAATGATCTTGGCTGACAACTTGGTGTCGTTGTTCATCAAGGTCACGATGTAAAGGCCTGAGGTCAGGTTGTGGTTGATGCGGATGAGGCCTTCGCCATTCACGTTCTGCGTCATCACATTCTGGCCGAGGATGTTGGTAACCGTCATGACGAAGCGTCCGCCATCAGGATTGTCGATGCGGATTTCGTTGCCTGCACTCCAAATCTTGATGTTGGAAGTGGTCTCTTCGTTGACATTGTCGTAGGTAAGGTCAATGAACATTGGGTCGTTGAGGCCGTTGCTTGGGTTGACAGTGCTGGTCTCGTCCCACATGCCGCCTTCGGCATAGTAGTCGTTGATGATGTAACTTTCCATATCGAGAATCCAAATGATGTTGATGCCGTATTCGTTGCTGTTAGGCAGGATGCCGCCAAAGTAACCGTCCTTGCCAGCGACTTCGTCTTTGTAGAAGTTGGCGTATTGGCTGATGCCTGCGTAATCCACGCCTGTGGTCTCGATGCTGGTGGAGTAGGTCGGACGCCAGTCGTCGTCAGATGAGAACATCATGGCGAAGGTCATTGGGCTTTCCTCTGACTTGGCATAGAACGACGAGCCTGAGAATTCGTCGTTTTCGGTACCGAAGTTCAAGACGGTAGCATAATCTTCTGTGGTGAAGATTTGGTCAACGGAAGTGCCGTCGTGACCGTCGTTGATGCGGATGCGGAGATAGACTTGGTTGCCAGGAGTGAAACGTGTGTTGGCAGTAGCTTCGTTGATGAACCATGCAAAGCCTTCACCTGAATCGTCGGTGGTAAATTCACCGTAACCGTCTTCGGTTGAGAGGCTTGGATTGGTTGAACGGTAGAAACCATCGGGGTTAGCATAAATCACATTACCTGCGCCAGCAACGGTCTCGCCATCGTTGGCATCGACAAATTGGTTGGTGTAACGGTAGGTTGTGCTAGGCTCGAGGTTTTCGAGATAGACAGCGATGGCGACAGGAATGCGGTTGTTGTTGCTGCCGTTGTTGCCTTGGATGTACATAGGCATGAAGGCATCGATGTAAGGCTGTTCGGCACTGATGACTTCGCCGGCAAGATCGACTTCGGTGTAGGCTTCGCCGCCTTCGTGCATGATGACACCATCATATTCGCCGATTTCAAGACCTTCGGCCATGCGGACGTAGATGGTGACAGGTTGGTCAACGATTTGGCCGTCGGCGTATGCGATTTCGATTTCTTCGCCATAGGTTTCGTCATCTAATGAGATTTCGAAGCCTTCGGTGACGAGAATCATGACTTCGCCTTCGCCTTCGAGGTTGGCAGCGCTGATGGTGTAGGTCTGCGATTCTGATGGACCTTCGCCTTCGATATAGGTCAACCCAATAATATTATTAGGTGTGACTGTCAACGTTGGGTCGGTGTTGATGCCCGAAGTGAGGATGATGTCGTCGATTTCCCAACCTGCGGCTTGGCTCTCCGTTGAGGTGTATCTGTAGGCAATGTAGCAGTTGCTGCCGCTGAATTCGTCGAGGTTGATTTCGCCTGATTCGGTCCAAGTCCATGAGCCTTGCGAGAGGTTGCAGCTGAGGGCTTGCCATGTTGCCATCGTTGGGTCTTGTCCGTCGTAGTCGTTTGAGAAATAGACCTCAATGTCAGGACCTTCGAAGTTCATTGCGCTGTTGAAATTCAAAGCGACGTTGGTGTAGTTTTCGAGGTTAAAGGCAGGCGAGATGAGCCAGTCTTCGTTGACACCGTCGTTGTAGGCGTTCATGTAAGCGTAGTGGTTGTTGTCGTGCGAGGCAATCGTCCATTCGGTATTGCCTTCCACGCTGACTTGAGTCCAGCCGTTCCAGTCGTCTTCCCAGTCTTGGTTGAAGATAATGACGAGGTCGTCGTTGATGACATAGTCGGCGCTGACGACTGCGCTGTTGTTGTAGCCTTCCTTTTCGGCATAGGCCCAAATGGTCATGTCGTAGTCAACGGAGATGGCTTCGGTGTATTCAGTCCAAGGACCTTCTTCTGAAACGAGGCTGTAGAAGATTTCGGCATCGGCGGTAGCACAGCTGATGCTGACTTCTTGGGCTTCAAAATAGGTGCCCGCGGCAGGAGTGAAGGTTGGAGCGGCAACGGTAGGTGTTCCGCCTTCGCCTTGCATGAAGATGTCAAGGTAGAAGTTGTATTCAACGTTGTTGAGGTTTGAAGTCGAATAGGCGCCGCAAACATGGTTGGTGTTGAGTGCGAAAGCACGGCCTGTGGTTGTGTAGTTGATGATGTTGAATCCAAAGTAGTTAGGTACCATGGTGCTGGAGTCGGAAGTGGCGGTCTCGACAATCCATTCGGTCTTCTCGCTGTTCATGGAGAAGTTGGTGCCGCTGTTGCCATAGCCGATGACATCGCCATTGGCGTTGGTGAAGGTGTAGCCGTTTTCGGTGATACCAACAGTCCAATAGTAGTCGCTTTCGTTGAGCAGGATATGGGTTGGAACAACTTCGTCGTCGCCCGACATCGTGCTTGTGAATTCGGTGGTGTTGAGTTTGCCGGATGTGAGGATGTTGGCAAGTGCAACGTAGTTGGTGGCGTTGCCGTCGTAGCGGGCAGCCAGGATGACGCGGTTGCCGTCAACGAGTTCGCCTGCATCGGCGATGCGGATGTAGTCGCTTTGCTCGCCTTCTTCGATGACGGAGCCGGCGCAAGTGATTTCCAAAGCGTTGGCGCCTTCCGATGCGATGGCGATGCTTCCATCGTAATCGCCAGGGATGAGACCTTCAGCCATGCGGACATAAATGGTGGTCTCGGCGATGGTGCCGTTGACAGGTGTCAGGGTGATGGTGGCTTGCGAATTGAACTCAGCACCAGTTGTGGCCGAGATTTCGAAGTTGTCGGCAGCGGTGATGGTGAGGTCTTCGCTCAAGTTGAGTGCCGAAACGGTAAAGGATTGTTCGGCTGAAGGACCGTTGTTTTCGATGTAGATGAAACCGTTCAGGGCGAGTGGCGATGCGCTGATGATAGGTTCTGAAGTCTGGCCAACGAGCAGACAGTCGTCGATTTCCCAAGCTGCGGCTTCGTCTTCGGTGCAAGTGTATTTGAAACCGATATAGCAGTTTGTTCCGCTGAAGTTGCTCAGGTCGATGTCGCCTGATTCAACCCATGTGAAGTTGCTTTCGGAGAGTATGGCGTCAAGTTCGGTCCAAGTGGCTGTGGCAGGGTTGCTGCCGTCGTAATCGTTGGAGAAATAGACTTGCAAATCTTGACCTTCGTATTTCTTGGCGTTCTTGAAAGTCAAAACCGGATTGTCGTAGTTGTTGAGGTTGAAGGCAGGGGAGATGCACCAGTCGGTGTTGGCACCCTTGTTGTAACCGTTGATGTTGGCGTAATGGTTTCCGCTGAATTGACCGATTTCCCAAGTGGCGGTTCCTTCGACATCGACGAAGGTCCAACCGTTCATTTCGCCTTCCCAGTCTTGGTTGAAGATGACGACCACGCCGAGTTGAATGGTGTAGGTGGCTTCTGCGATGGCGCTGTTTTCATAGTCAGCCTTGATGGCCATGGCCTTAATGGTCGTGGTCTCGCTGATTTCGATTGGTGTGCTATAGACGCTGCTTTCGGTGGTAGGTTCTGTCCCGTCGAGGGTGTAGTAAATCGTAGCGCCTTCTGTTGAGCAGTTGATGGTCACATTCTGTGCTTCGTAGTAGGTGCCGGCGGCAGGGGTGAAGGTTGGTGTGCTCACCACTGGGGTGCCGCCTTGGCTCTTCACGAAGAGGTCGAGGTAGAAGTTGTAACTGCTGCCATTTATGTTCGTAGTGCTATATGGACCGAAGTTGTGGCTGCTGTTCAAGGCAAAGGCTCTAACATTGTTGTTGACGTTGCCAATCATGAAACCTTGATAGTATGGAACCATGGCGCCGTCGCCTGCGGTCTCGTTTGTGATGCTCCATCCGGTGTTGTCGCCACCTGTCGAGAAGTTGGTGCTGCTTGAGTAGCCAATCAATTCGCCGGCAGCATTCGTGAAGGTGTATCCGTTGGCGGTTACACCGACTGTCCAATAGAAACTGTCTTCTTCGTCAACGATAGTTGCAGGAAGCGTTTCGTCGCTACCAGATGTGGTTGATGTGAACAGCACGCCAGTAGGCTTGCCCGACGAGGTGTTGCTCATGGCGTAGTAATTTGTGGCATTTTCGTCGAAACGAGCGGCAAACACCACTTGGCAACCATCGGTGAGTTGGCTGAGGTCAGCGATGCGGATGTAGTCGTCGCCTGTTGGTGGGGTTGGAGGAACGCCTCCGGTGACTGTGCCTATGAGACGGAATCGAACGGTGTCGCCGTCTTGTGTGTAGGCGGTTTGCAGTTCGTTGTAGGTGCCAGGTTCAAGACCGGCTTTCAGACGGCAGCATAGCTTGACACCATAGATGTGACCCGAAGTTGGAGGAATGATTCTGACTGGGTTTTCAGGATGGAAGTTATCGTTGCCTAAAGTTGAGAGTTCGAAACTGTCAGATGGGACGATGAAGATACTGCCAAGAAGATAATTGCCCGAAACTACGAGGTCGGCAATTTCTGAAGGACCTTCTTCATATTCGTAGGTCAAGCCAGAAATGGTGGCTGGTGTGATGACGATTTGCGGACGATGCGTAAACTCGACATCGGCAACCGAAGCCACTCTGAGTTGTGGCGTGTTGTTGTTGCAGCCGATGATGCCGGTAAGCGTTACCCAGTCGCCAGCTGTCATTCCTTCTGGGACAGGCAGACGATAGACGTTGATGCTGCTGCCGTCTTGTGTGATGACCGTGGTGCTGGTTGGATTGATGGTGCCGACGATGGCGTTCTCGACAGTCACGCGGGTGGCTTGCAGCATGTTGTCAGCATTGAAGTCGGCGAGGATTTCGGCCAAGGTCTTCACTTCGTTGGGCAGTTCGTTGCCAGTCGATTCGATTACGAACTCCGATGAGCTTGCACCGTCGATGCCGGTGAGTTCTACGAGACCATTGTAAGTGGTCTTCTTGCCGTAGGCTCTCACTTCGTCGCCTAAAACCAGAGTGGTAGGCACGGTGCTGCTATTCAGATAGAGGTCGATGCCAGCCGTTGCATCTTGGATGTAAACATCTCTGCCAGCGGTGAAGGTGACGATACCTTCCACAAGCGCGTATTCGTTGTCGTTTAATGCACGTGCTTCGGCAATGGTCATCACAGGTCGGAAAGTGAAGGTTGCCGTTGCGATTTCGCTGTCGAGGTAGTTCTGTTTGACGGCCAAGGCCTTGATGGTCGTTGTGGCGCTGACTGTGAGAGGAGCGGAATAGACGTTGCTCTCGGTGGTTGGCGTTTCACCATTGGTGGTGTAGTAGATGGTTGCATCTTCGGTTTCGCACAAGATGCTGATGCTTTGTGTGCTGATGAAAGTTCCGCCATCAGGCGAGAAGGTAGGTGTGGCCACGGCGTTGCTCATGGTGACGCTGCCCGAAAGGGCCACGGTCTTTGTCTCGGCACCAGTCGTAGCAACAGTAAGGTTACCTGAATAAGTGTTTCTCACAAGGCCAGCGGCAAGCCTGACGTTGATGCTAGTGCTTGCGACTTGGCCTTCGCCGAATGGCAATGTGATGGATGATGTATATGTCGTGTCACCCAAAATGGCGATTTCGAAGTTCTCGGGAGCGGTGATGACAATGTCGGAGGTCAGGTTGCTGCCCGAAACGGTGAAGCTTTGTGGTTCGCAAGGACCTGCGCCTTGCTCGTAGGTGAAACCTTCTAATTGTGTAGCTGAGACGGTGAGTTCAGGATTGGTAGGTGCCGTTCCGTCAAAATAAAGGACTACGAGCGGATATGAACCAAAATTCGATGTTGCGTAAGCCTTGTAAGCAGTTGCCGCTGCATTCGTTCCACCTAGAAAGCGGTTGCTGTTAGATGTATTTTGAAGGATGAATCCAGCTTCGTTGCTGTTGATGGCCCAAATGCTTGAAGGGATGGTTGAAAGCGAGATGCCTGTGCCACTGGCGTTGTTGATATATTTTCCATTGGAGAATTTGAGGTAATAGCCACCGTCTGCTGCTTCTAAGGTAATGGTAGATGGCTTGCCAGAAACATCTACATCTGTGGTGATGCTGCCACTGCTTATGGTAATGCTTCCTGCTTGTAATCCGGAATTGGCTAAAGTGCCATTGGCGGCAGTACGGGCACTATCGCAAACCAAAATGTAGTGGTCGGTTGTGTTGATGTTGCTTGCGCTTCTAACCTTGGTGAATGTGACAGGTTCGGTCGGCGTTTCAATGGTATAAGTCGCTTCGGCAATTTCACTGTTTGTCATACCTTCCTTCATGGCGATGGCCTTGATGGTCGTGGTTTCGGTAACGGAAACAGGATTGCTGTAAACGTTGCTACTTGCTGAAGGCGTTGTGCCATCGGTTGTGTAATGGATTGTAGCTCCGCTTGTTGTGCAAGCGATGCTGACGTTTTGTGCTTCGGTGAACGTGCTACCTTCAGGATTGAAGGTTGGGGTGGCAACGGTTTGTTGTGGAGCGGGGCCATTAGAATAATATTCTACTTTTGAAATGGTGATCAATCCATTTGAAGAGCCTGATGCACAATCGTATACAAGTTTGTAGTATTTGTTTGCAGCAGGTGCTTCGATGGAATATGTCATTACGCCGGTCTGAACTACAGGCCCTGAAATTTCAACAACATTAGTGGTGAAATCACTGTCGGAAGCGATGACAAGTTTTGTCGAATTAATTTTTGCTGCCGTTACATTCGTGATTGTAACATCGACTTTTGTAATGGCGTCGCTGAATGCATTGGCAGTTGCGATTGAAGCTATGGAAGCGTTGTTTTTCCTGCCGGCTTTAATGAAACTCCAGCTGCCATTCCAATTGTTATTGTTGAAATTTGCAATTGTCCATTGGTCATTGCCAATAATGGCAGTCCAAGAATCAGTATACGAACTAACTTTGTTATTTGCACTGTTGTCATCTGGAAATGACAATGTTTTGCAAACGTTTTGTCCCCAAGAAGGACCTGACATAATTAGCAGCATAAGAACCGCAAATAGAAGTTTAAACTTTTGTTTCATAGTACATGATTTAATTTATTGATACTTATTACTTTAATTTGTTTCTTTGCAGAAATTGTGAAATTGCAAATTTAGGCAAATCCATTTATTAATGAATGGCGCGCGCACGCAAATTTTCAACAATGGTGTGTTGATAAATAATAGATGCCAAACTTTGTCTTCAGAAAGCCTTGCCATTCAAGAAATTTGTATTTTTGCCGCGTTATAACACATCATATCATGAAGAAAGTCGTACGCACCGTTTGGATTGGCTTGTTGTCGGGCCTCGCATTCTTGGCCGCTTGCACCAGCAGCAAGAATTGCTCTGAAGCGAATGCTTCTGCCAAAGCCAACCAAGAAGAAATGAATGAAATGAATGCCCGTCTGGACAGAATCGAACAACGCATCAAAGAGATGAAAACTCCTGAGGGTCAAGATAAAAGAACGCAATTGCAACAACAATTGGATTCCATCAACAACATCATCCATCGTCGCGAAGGTGCTTGCATCTATGGTTCTCCTGAAGTGATGGAGCAATATCGAAATGAGACCCTGCGTCTCCATAAAGAAGCTTCGAGAATCCAAAAGCAACTGGAAGATTTGGATAAGGAATGAGTCGCGAATACTCGTTTTTGCAGAAGGTTTCGCTTGAACTCAATCATGCCGTACTGAAGCAACGCATTGAAGATCACGAACTTCATCAATTGTTCTGGGAGTGTACTCTACGTTGCAATCTGAATTGCCGTCATTGCGGCAGCGATTGCCGTATGCTTTCCGAACAGGCCGATATGCCTCTTGATGATTTCCTCAAAGTGCTTGACGAAATCAAGACGAAGCAAGACCCCGGCAGAATCATGGTCATCACCACGGGTGGTGAGCCTCTGATGCGCAAGGATTTGGCTCATTGTGGTGAGGAAATCACAAAGCGCGGCTTCGTTTGGGGCATGGTGACGAATGGCATGTTCCTGACTCCAGAAAAACTCAATGAACTGACAGCCAACGGACTGCGTTCCATAGCCGTTAGCTTCGATGGTTTTGAGGACGACCACAACTGGATGCGTGGCAATCCCGAAAGTTTCAAGCGTGTCTTGGTGGCTGTCGAAGCCATGAAACAGCATCCCGAACTGACTTGGGATGTCATCACCTGCGTCAACCAGCGAACCATAAAGTATTTGCCTCAATTCCGTGATTATCTGATAGATTTAGGCATTCCGAAATGGCGTCTTTTCACCGTTTTCCCGTTTGGACGTGCTGCCAACGAACCTGATTTGAAGTTGTCGAACGCGCAGTTCGTCGAAATGATGGAATTCATCAAGCAGACGCGGTTACAAGGTAGAATCATCGCCGACTATGGCTGTGATGGCTATCTCGGTCGTTACGAAGGGCAGGTGAGGAACCATTATTTTTCGTGCAGCGCAGGCATCAACATCGCTTCGGTGTTGGCCGATGGCTCCATCTCGGGCTGCCTGAGCATCCGCAACGACTATCACCAAGGCAACATCTACAAGGATTCGTTCTGGGAGGTCTGGCAAAAGCGATTCCAACCTTATCGCGACCGCTCGTGGATGAAAAAAGACGAGTGCGAGAAATGCAAGGTCTGGCGTTATTGCCAAGGCAACGGAATGCATCTCCGCGATGGTGACGGCAAACTGCAATTGTGTCAATATAAGATGATTACGGGAACGAAATGAACCGTGTTTATTTAGTCGGCTACATGGGCGCAGGCAAGACAACTGCGGCCAAACGTCTTGCGAATCGTTTGGGTTGGCAGCACTATGATACCGATGCCTTGTTTGAAGAGAAATTCAAGATTTCCATCGACGATTTTTTCCACAAATATGATGAGCCTTTATTTCGGAAGTTAGAGTCGCAAGTCTTGCAAAGTACTGGGAATCTTGAAAATGCCATCGTCTCAACGGGTGGCGGAACGGCTTGCTTCAACGATAACATGGATTGGATGAACGAACATGGAACGACGGTTTTCTTGCGTATCAGCCCTGTGGCGGCGGCAAATCGTTTGTTGCTCTCGAAAAAAAAACGTCCGCTAACCGAGAATCTGTCTGAGGCCGAATTGACGGAATACGTGCAAGAGCATTATGCTTCGCGTCTTCCGTTTTACGAACAAGCCAAGATTTGTGTGAAAGCGGAAAATTTAGATATCGAAAACTTGATAAAACTTATTCAAAATGAATAGATTATTTGCTTTTGTGGTTGTGTTGGCTATGCTTTTCGTTTCGTGCAACAACCAACCGGCTAAAGAAACTGTAATTCAGGAGCCATCTATCGATTACTCCGATTCGACCTATTGGTATTCTTATGGCGATACGCTTTGCGAAGCCGACATTTTCTATGTCTATCCAACGGTCTCAACCATCTCGTATGCCGACAACGACTCTTCGTGGTATGCTGACATTACTCTTGATAGTGTCCGTGCAGAAGCCAATGATAACCAGCGCTTTAATAAGATGTTGTATGATGAGTACAATTTCTATGCGCCTTACTATCGCCAAATGATTTTCGAGGTTTACTCTCAGCCCGAAGAGGTCGTGGACCAGTGTGCAGAATTTTCTGCCAAGGATGTTGAGGATGCTTTCCAGTATTATATGGAACATGCCAATGGTGGTCGCCCCTTTTTCTTGCTAGGTCACAGCCAAGGCTCACAGATGCTGATTGAATTGCTGAAAGATGGTATGACCGATGAGCAACGCCAGCTGATGGTTGCGGCCTATTGCATTGGTTATAAGGTTACTGCTGACGAATTGGCTCAATATCCAGAAGAACTTCAACCGGCTAACGATAGTTGCGACTTGGGCTGCCTTATCGTCTTCAATTCCATTGCCGATACTTCGGCTATGTCGAAAGCGGTTTCAATGGGTGATGTCGTGGGTGTTAATCCGCTCACATGGAATGCAAGCCACGACAAGGTTCCCGCTTCGTTGCATCTTGGATTGGCCAAATACAACGACACACGCGACAGCATCCTGATTTTCCCTTATCAGACGGGAGGTTATCTCTACAAGCATAGCTTTGTTTGCGATAGCATCGATTCGGCTCCGTATTTCATTCCTGCATACGAAAGCATCTTCCCTCAAGGAAATCTTCATTTCGCTGATTCATGGCTTTTTGCGGGCAACGTGAAGGAAAACATGCAGTGCCGCTTGCGTGAATGGAAACGCCGATAGAACGGAACTAAAATTTGTGAAAGATTTGTTTGCAAAACCACAAAAATGCATACTTTTGCATTTCAAACAGCAAAACAGATACGGACATGGGAAAGAAACTGCCAATCGGAATACAGAGTTTTGAGAAGTTGCGTTCAGAAGGCTACTGCTATATTGACAAGACTTCGCATATCTACAACATGGTGTCAGAAGGTTGCTACTATTTCCTTTCGCGTCCGCGCCGTTTCGGCAAAAGCCTGTTCCTAAACACTTTGGAGTCGTATTTCCTTGGGAAAAAGGAGCTTTTCGAAGGTCTCGCCATCGCGGAACTGGAACACGACTGGACGGCATATCCCGTGCTGCATCTGGATTTGAACACACGAAACTATGCGGATAAAAGCAGCCTTGAAGCCGAACTGAACAAGCATCTTGAACAATGGGAGGCCGAATATGGCGACACATACTCGGGTCGAAGCATCGAAGAGCGTTTTACTCAAGTGATACGATTGGCCTACGAGAAGACAGGCCGCCAAGTGGTGATATTGGTCGACGAATACGACAAGCCGCTATTGCAGGCCATCGGCAACACGGAATTGCAGGATGCCTACCGCGCCACGCTGAAAGGCTTCTATGGTGCCTTGAAGTCTATGGATGGATACATCCGCTTCGCCTTCCTCACCGGCGTGACCAAGTTCGGAAAGGTGAGCGTCTTCAGCGACCTGAACAATTTAGAAGACATTTCCATGCGTTCGCAGTACTTTGATGTTTGTGGCATTTCTGAGAAAGAGCTTCATGCAAATTTCGAGGAAGAAGTAAAGGAACTGGCAGCAAAAATGGAAAAGTCAGTTGACGAAACCTATGCAGCACTCCGTGAGAATTACGATGGCTATCATTTCTGCAAAGAGGCGATGCCGGGTGTGTACAATCCTTTTAGTCTGCTTAATGCGCTCAAGAATTCCGTTATCGATCAGTATTGGTTTGAGACCGGCACTCCGACTTATCTTGTCGAGTTGCTCAAACAGCACCAATACAATCTCTCTGGCATTGAGAAGGAAGAAGTCGTGAGCGACGTGCTGAACAGCGTTGACATCGCCTCAATCAATCCTTTGCCAGTCATCTACCAGAGCGGCTACCTTACCATTAAGGGCTACGACGAAGAATTCGAACTATACAAATTAGGCTTTCCGAACAAGGAGGTTCGGCAAGGCTTCGTGCGTTTCCTCATCCCGAGCTACACGAATGTGGATGCCGTCGGGTCGGGCTTCGAGATTAGCCGTTTCGTGCGTTCGTTGCGCGAAGGCGACATTGAGGGCTTTATGGAAAGGTTACAATCATTCCTTAGTGCTTGTCCTTACGAGCTGGAACCGCAGCAGGAACGCCATTTCCAGAGCGTGATGTTCATCCTCACGGCACTTTGCGGCTATCACGTTGAGATTGAAAGCCACACCAACAAGGGCCGCATGGATATGACCGTGAAAACGAAGGATTACATCTACATCTTCGAATTCAAGTTCAACAAGTCGGCGGAAGAGGCTTTGGCGCAGATTTATGAGAAGGGTTATGCCGAACCATTCAAGAGCGATGGACGCCAGATTGTGAAGGTTGGCGTGAACTTCAGCACGGCCTGCCGCAATATCGACCGGTGGGTGGTGGAATAAGGTGTTCTATATAAAGGACAAATTGCATTTGTTGCCAGATGAAACCTCGGAAAATGAAAGTCTTGCTAATTGTTCTTTTGGTCATTCTTGCCTTTGTTGTGGTAAAAGCCGTTTGGGTTGGCATTGCCACAAGGCATCACGGCGGCTTTGCCAGCGAGAAAGAAGACATCCTTTCACGGCGTGATTTCCTGCTCGAAAAGGTGATGACAAGTCCGCAGCAACTCATCGACGAGATGCCGCGTCTCGTCGGGCCGCAGTTTCAAGGCGAATGGGCCTTGTACAGTTGCTCCATGTTGTCGGCGGCATTGGTGAACACCACATTGATTTACGGTGAAGAGCGCGAAGAAAACATTGCCCGCATCGATAGCTTGATCAAAATTGTGATGTCGCCCGAACTGCGGGCATACGACCGCGAGCGCTGGGACGAAGACCCATTGGAGACGCTTGACGGCGACAAAAGCCATGTCTCTTATCTGAGTCACCTGGCTTGGATGATAGGAGGCTACAAGCAAATCGGTGGCGATGGCAAATACGACGATCTTTACCGCAGGCTTTGCGAGACCATGCACCGCAGGCTCCTTGACACGCCTAACATGAATCTGCCGACTTATCCCGACGAGGGCGTCTATGTGCCCGATATGCTCGTAGCCATAGTCGCTTTGTCGCTGTATTCCCAACAGAACGATGGCGAGTACAGAGCGACCGTACAAAACTGGATAGAGCAAGCGAAGCAGCAGTGGCTCGACCCTGAGACCCAATTGATTTCGTCGTTCCTGCCTGACGAAACAATGGGCATGTACAAAAATGCGCCCATAAAAGGCTCCTATACGGCTTTGAGTTGCTATTACCTGACTTTCGTTGACAAAGAGTTTGCCCGTGACCAATACGAAAAACTGAAAGTCCATTTCCTGCAAAGGAAACTGATGACGGGTTTCAAGGAATACTACGACAGGCGTTGCTGGCTCGGGATGGACATTGATGCTGGTCCCATCATCTGCAATCTTAGTCCTACGGGGACGGCCTTTGGAGTTGGAAGCGTCACCTTTTTCGAAGACTGGGACTTGCGGAAAAGCATGTTAAAGACGGGCGAGATAGCTGGTACGACATGGCACAGCCATGGCAAAAGCCATTACCTGTTAGCCGACATGGCTTTGGTAGGCGAAGCCATCATGCTGGCCATGAGGACTGCAACGGAGTGGAAGTGATGAAAATCGGTTCTATTGTCGCTGAAGTACGCCAGCATCTCTATCAGGCTGCTGAATTTGGAGAAGTCTATC
>CALBNP010000103.1 GCA_937896505.1 uncultured Bacteroidales bacterium
CCGAAACCGAATGCATTTGACAGCGCATAGGTGATGTTTCTTTCGCGTGCCTTGTTGAACGTGAAATCAAGGCGGTTGTCAATTGCGGGGTCATCGTTGAAATGGTTGATGGTAGGAGGGATGATGCCGTTTTTAATGGCCAAAATGGTAGCGATGGATTCGATGGCGCCTGCGCCGCCAAGCAGGTGGCCCGTCATCGATTTTGTGGAGTTGATGCTGATATTATAGGCATGTTCTCCAAAGACTCTCAGAATGGCTTGAGGCTCAATCACATCGCCTGCCGGTGTTGAAGTGCCGTGCGTATTGATGTGTTCGATGGCTTCCGGCTGAATATTGGCATTTTTCAGAGCGCGTTGCATACTCAAGGTGGCACCGTAGCCTTCGGGATGTGGTGCCGTAATGTGATGAGCATCGGCAGAAGTGCCGCCGCCGACCACTTCGGCATAGATTTTTGCACCTCTTGCCTTGGCGTGTTCCATTTCTTCAAGCACAAGGCATCCGCCGCCTTCGCCAAGAACGAAACCATCGCGGTTCAGGTCGAATGGGCGCGAAGCCGTCTGTGGGTCGTCGTTGCGGGTTGACAAGGCGTGCATGGCGTTGAAACCGCCCACGCCGCTGACGCCAATGGCAGCTTCGGCACCGCCGGCAATAATGACATCCGACTGACCGAAACGAATGTAATTGGCGGCCTCGATAATGGCATTTGCCGATGAAGCGCAAGCCGAAACCGTGGCGAAATTAGGACCACGGAAACCATGTTTTATGGAAATAAGGCCAGCCGGCATGTTGGCGATCATCTTTGGAATGAAATAAGGATTGAAATGAGGCGTTCCGTCGCCTGCGGCATGTTCCATTACACCATCATAGAAGTTATTGACACCACCAATACCAGATGTAACAATTACGCCAACTTCATCAAAATCAGTGTTTTCCGGTGCAATGCCTGAATCTTTTATGGCTTCGTCAGCCGAAACCATGCAAAACTGCGCAAACAAATCGTATTTGCGCACATCCTTTTTCTCAAAGAAATTCAAGGGGTCGTAACCCTTGACCTCACATGCAAAACGGGTCTTGAACAAAGAAGAATCGAAACGAGTAATCGGTCCAACCCCATTGGTTCCACTGACAAGACCTTTCCAAAAATCCTCGACGGTATTTCCGATTGGCGTGATGGCTCCGAGGCCTGTAACTACTACTCGTTTCAATTCCATAGAAATCTTCTTTCGATTATTCGTTATTAATTTGCTCCGCGCAATTCTTCAATGAGTTTCACAGCGTCGCCAACGGTGACTACGGTTTCCTGTTTGTCGTCAGGAATGTTCAGACCGAACTTCTTTTCGAAGTCTGACATCAATTCGACTTGGTCGATTGAATCAGCACCCAAATCCTGAGTGAAACTTGCTTCCATTGTTACTTCTGCTGGATCAACACCGAGCTTTTCAGCGATAATCGGTACAATTTCATTTAAAATTTCTGACATAGCTTTCAATTTTAGTGTTTTACAAGGGCGCAAAATTACGACTTATTTCCATTCAAAAAACCACTTTTTATCATCTTGCAGATAACCAATGGTTTAAAAAATAAAAGCGGTCGCATCAAAGCGCCAAATTTTCTCTCGTTTAATTTTCGCGGCAAAAATAAGACTTTTTTCTAATGCAACGAAATTTTTGAACAAAATGACGAAGTTAGCACTTAACTTCGTATTTTTACCACTTCAAACGACAACGCTATGGAAAATCAACAGAAAAAACTGTTCCTTTTAGATGCTTATGCATTGATATACAGAGCTTTCTTTGCTCTCAACAAGAACCCGAGAATCAATTCGAAAGATGTCAATACATCGGCGGTAATGGGTTTTTTGAACACACTTTACGAAATTCTGAAAAACGAAAAGCCGACGCACATCGGCGTTGCTTTCGATGTTTCGTCGCCTACGCAGCGTCAACAGGAGTTTCTCGACTATAAGGCCAACCGCGAAAAAATGCCCGAAGACCTTCGTGCCTCCATACCTTATATAATTAGGCTGATTGAAGCTTTCAACATCCCGATTTTTGCCGTTGAAGGCTACGAGGCCGACGATGTCATCGGGACTTTGTCAAAAAAAGCCGAACAGGCAGGATTCATTACCTACATGATGACGCCCGACAAGGATTTCGGACAATTGGTCACCGAAAAAGTGATGATGTATAAACCTGCCAAATTCGGAGAACCGGCCCAGATTTGGGGACCAAAGGAAGTCTGCGAACGCTACGGCATTAAGGAGCCGAAGCAACTGATTGATATTCTTGGTCTTTGGGGCGATGCTGCCGATAATATTCCAGGAATTCCCGGCATCGGCGAGAAGACGGCATCGGCTCTTGTGGCGCAATATGGCAGCGTGGAAAACCTCATCGCACACGCCGATGAACTGAAAGGAAAACAAAAGGAAAACGTCGTGAATTTCGCCGACCAAGGCCTGATGTCGAAAATGCTGGCTACCATCAACACGGAAGTGCCTGTGGAATTTGACGAAGATCTGCTTACGACAAAAGAACCCGATGTGCCAAGCCTGATGGCGCTATTCGAAGAATTGGAATTCCGCACTTTCGCCAAGCGATTTTTGGATGACAGAAAGAAATCGCAGCCCGATGAAAATGCTGTTAAAACCGTCAAGGAATCCACTCCACAACCGACTCAATCAGGACAATTTGACTTGTTCAGCCAAGCGGAAGAGCCTTCGGCAGATTTATCACTGTTTTCCGACAAGGATTCTGCCAAAACACTGGAACACAATTATATCCTCGTTGAATCGGAAGCCGAAATCCAGCAATTGGCAAATCGGCTTTCCATGGAAAACCATGTCGTTTTCGATACCGAGACCACCGGAATTGATGCCTATTCTTCCGATTTGGTCGGCATTTCGTTGGCTGTGAAAGCGCACGAAGCCTGGTATATTCCCATGCCTGCCGATTATGAAAGTTGCCTGAAAAAAGTCAGCTTGTTGAAACCTTTGTTGGAGAACGAAAACATTCTGAAAATCGGACAAAACCTGAAATATGACATTTCCGTGTTGCGGTACTACGGTGTTAAAGGCAAAGGCCCTTGGTTCGACACGATGATTGCGCACTATCTGCTTGAACCTGAGCAGCGTCACAACATGGATTATCTGGCCGAAGTCTATTTGAATTATCTTACCATTCCGATAGAAGACCTCATCGGCAAAGGCCGTGCGCAACGCACCATGCGTGAAGTACCTGTTGAGACCGTCAAGGAATATGCTGCCGAAGACGCTGACATCACATTCCAACTGTATCAGAAACTGCTGCCGATGCTGAAGGAAAACGGTGTTGAAAAACTGTTTTACGACATTGAAATGCCGCTTGTTCCGGTTTTGAGCCAGATGGAAGCCAACGGCGTAAAAATCGACAGCGAGAATCTGAAACAAATCAGCGATGAATTTGGAGCAGAGATTCAAAACATTGAAAATCAAATCTATGAATTGGCAGGAACGCAATTCAACATAGGTTCGCTGCGACAATTGGGCGAGATTCTTTTTGAACGGCTGAAGATTGACGAAAAGGCAAAAAAGACCAAGACGGGCCAATATGCCACGGGTGAAGACGTGTTGCAGAAACTGGCATCAAAACACCCAATCATCAACTTGATTCTGGATTACCGCTCGTTCACAAAACTGAAATCAACCTATCTGGATGCCCTTCCTGCTTTGATAAATTCCCGCGATGGTTTGATTCATACCTCTTACAATCAAGCGGTTACGGCGACGGGCAGATTAAGTTCCAACAATCCTAACTTGCAGAACATTCCAGTCCGCACCGATAACGGAAAGGAAATCAGAAAAGCATTCGTGCCACGCAGTGCAGAATACACTTTGCTGGCCGCCGATTATTCGCAAATCGAGTTGCGCATCATCGCTCATCTCAGCGGCGACAAGGCTATGTGCGAGGACTTTAGGTTAGGTCACGACATTCATGCCGCCACTGCCGCCAAGGTGTATCATCTGCCTTTGGAAGAAGTGTCGAAAGAGCAGCGCCGCAAGGCAAAAGCCGTGAATTTCGGCATCATCTACGGCATGTCGGCTTTCGGTCTGGCTGAGCGGCTTGGCATTTCGCGTGGCGAAGCCTCCGACATCATCAAGATGTATTTTGAAGAATATGCCGGCATCAAGGAATACATGAACAGCAGCATTGTTTTGGCGCGTGAACGTGGTTATGCCGAGACCATTTTGGGCCGCCGCCGCTATTTGCGCGACATCAATGCATCGAACAGCGTGGTGCGCAATTTTGCCGAGCGCAATGCCATCAACGCACCGATTCAGGGCAGTTCCGCCGACATGATAAAAATCGCCATGAGCAACATTCACAAGGAATTGGAAGCAAGAAACATGCGCTCGAAGATGATTCTGCAAGTGCATGACGAACTCGTTTTCGATGCTCATCTCGATGAACTTGAGCTGCTGAAATCCATTGTGGAAGACAAAATGGTGAACGCCATGCCATTGTCAGTTCCCGTCATTGTGGAAATGAATACGGGAAGCAATTGGTTGGAGGCGCATTAATCTTCATCCTTCGGTCCGCAAACAATGACTTTTCCATTGCAGCGGATGCCGTAATTCACATCACGGACCTTGCCTGGCTGCGGTTCAAGAATGCCTTTTTCAATGAGATCTTTGATATCGCGGGCAGCGGTATCTGGGGAAATTTTGGCATGTTTTGCCCAGTTTTTCACCGTCAGTTTACCTTCGTAACCATCAAGATAGATATTGATAATTTGCTTTTGTCGTTCCGTCAAGCCAAATTGTCCGTAGGTTTGCCAAAATGCTGCCTTATCCAGCACTTGCGACAACATGTTATCGGCATCAGCAATGGCATCAGCCATGCAATCCAAATACCAATTGAGCCATTCAGTTATTTCACAATCAGATGTTTGTGTTCGTTCTAGAATGTCATAATAACTGTGTTTGTTTTTATTGATTTGCCGTGACATGCTGAAAAAACGCATCTGGCTGTCGTCGGCTTGCGATAGGGCCATGTCGGCAATGGCGCGGCCTATGCGTCCGTTCCCGTCATCGAAAGGATGAATGGCGACAAACCAGAAATGTGCAATGGCTGATTTGAGATAATCGTTTTCCGTCTCGGCGTCATTAAACCATTCAAGAAAACGTTTCATTTCATTTTCAATCCTATCAGGACTCGGAGCAACATAATGTATTTTTTCGTGCATGAATCCACCCGAAACGACACGCATTTCGCCGCTGCGGTATTTCCCCACATCAATTGTGGAATAGCCACTTCTGCCGCTTGGAAACAGGCAGCAATGCCAACCGAAAAGCCTGTCGTCAGTCAAGGGCTGACGGAAATTCACTGTCGCATCAAGCATCATTTCAACAATGCCTTCGATGTAGTGCGAAGAATCCACTTCGTTAGGAATCGCAACGCCTAATTTTCGGGCGACAGACGACCTTACCTGTTCCGAATTGAGCATTACGCCCTCGATAGCCGACGAACTGATGATGTCGTTTGAAACCGTTTCCACAACAGCCGATTGCAGATTATCGAAACCAAGCGCATTCAGTTTGCCAGCAAGGAAACCAGCTGCTTTGTTGATTTGCGCCAATTTATTGGCAATCTGCAATTTATCCCACGAAAAGTTTGGCCATTCGGCATATTGATGGATATACATACGATGAAATTTTTGGCAAAAATAATACTTTTGCAGTAAATAAGCCGCATTTTTTGCGGTTTATTCGCCGCAAAACTTCAATTAAAATCATTCGACCTATATTATAAAAGTGCAAAAAAGAAAAAAACACTATTTTTGCACCTCAAAATCGAATCATCATGAAGAAAATCTTTTTGACTTTGGCTGTCGCCGCAACCATGGTGGCTTGCGGTCAGCAGGGCGACAAGACTGAACAGCAGCAGGCTGAGCAAACCCCTCAAAAGGTTGTCGTTCCTCCCGGGATGCCTACGCCGCCTGTTTCTCAACCTATTAATCCAAACGCCGGCCTCGCCCAGGATCCTAATCCGACGCCACAAGACCCGAACAAGCCTGTGCTGAAAATGGAAGAAGGCAAGCCTTTGGATTTGAGCCAGTTGATGGGCCCAAAGAAAAGCATGGAAGAAATGGCCGTTGAGCAAATCGATACCATTCGTTACAAAGCCGAACATGGCGATGCCGAATATCAGTATTTCTATGGCGCTTGCTACGATAACGGTTGGGGTGTTGAAACAGACCATGCTCAAGCCATGAATTGGTATCAAAAGGCTGCCAATCAAGGTCAGAAGTCATCGTACAATGCCATTGGCAACCTTTATCGTGTCGGCAAGGGCGTGAAACAGGACGACAAATCAGCTTTTTCATGGTTCAAGAAAGGGGCCGATATGAAAGACTCGCAGGCCATGCTGAATTTGGGCAATTGCTATTATTTCGGCAAGGGAACCGCCAGGAACCTCGACGAAGCCATCGTTTGGTGGTCGGAATCCGCCAAATTGGGCAACGCCTATGCTTTGGCTCAAATGGGTGACTGTTATTTATATGGCAAGGGTGTTGAAAAGGACCTTGTCAAAGCAGTGGATTGTCTAAAAAAAGCTGCCGATAAGAATGTTGCAGGCGCACAATTTCGTCTGGGTATCCTCTATTATACAGGTCAAGGGGTGGAACAGGATCAAGTCTACAGCGAACTGCTGATGAAGAAAGCCCGCGATGGCGGCATGAAGGAAGCTCAGGATTTCTTGGATAAGCAGTTTAAGAAATAATAAAACACTTTTATAAACGTAAAGCGTTGCATTCTCATTGAGGGTGCAACGCTTTTGTTTTAAGTGTCTGTGATTTCAGATCTTTGCTTTTGTCAAGGCAGCGGCACCTAAGATGGCCACTTCGTTGGAACCAAGTTCCGAAACGCGGATATCGACGCTGTTTTCAAAGGTGAAAAGCAGATGCTTGTAGAACGATTCGCGCAAAGGCTTCAGCAAAACTTCGCCTGCCTTTACCGGGCCGCCCATCAGGAAAATGGCCTCGGGACCACTGAAAGTCACAGCGTTTGAAAGGGCAATGCCCAACAGATAGCCTGTCTTTTCAAACACTTTAAGTGCTAATGGGTCACCGTTTTGTGCTGCATCGCCTACGGTCTTGCTAGTGAGTTCGTCTTTTGGCGTTTGGGCAAGAATGCCGTTGTAGTCAGGGTTTTCTTCCAGCATTTCAAGAGCTGTGCGACGGATACCTGTTGCCGAGCAATAGGTTTCAAGGCAGCCTTTACGGCCGCAGCCGCATTGTCTTCCTTCGGGTATCAAGATGGCGTGACCAAGTTCGCCCGCACCGCCGGTCTTACCGTGAACCAACTTGCCATCGACGACAACGCCGCTGCCAACACCTGTGCCTAAGGTGAACATGATGAAATGCTTCATGCCTTTGGCGCCGCCGTAAACCAATTCGCCATATGCAGCCGCATTGGCATCGTTGGAGACAACGACCGGCACATCAAGATGCTTGTGAACCAGTTTCGGGAGGTCGGTGTAGCCTTTGAAATTGAGATTGGTGGCGTTTTCAATGCAACCTGTGTAGAAATTTCCGGCAGGAGCCGCAATGCCAATGCCATCAATGGCGGCAACCTTGTTGTCTGCCATCAGTTGCTTGATTTTGTCACAAATATCTGATACATAAACGTCTGCATCAAAATATTTGTTGGTTGGTAAGTTCTGACGGCCAATCACAACGCCGTCGCTGCGCACTAATCCTATGTCGGTGTTGGTGCCGCCTATGTCGATTCCTATTGAATATGTTTCCATTTGTTTGATGAATTTGAAAGTGCTAAAATAAGACAAATTGCTTTATGGAATGAAAAAACCGCTACTTTTGTACGCAATCAAATCGCAATCAGATGAAAAAGTATTTGTCTTTCTTATTGATTTTGTTTGTCTTAGTTTCATGCGGCAAAAAGGAAATGGAACCAACGACTTTTGAAAAATCGGAGTTTTTGGAAACGGATAATTACGAAGGCACGATAGATTACGCCAAAAAACTGGCCAAGTGTTTCAAGCAAGTCAATTACGAAGTGATTGGAAAATCGGGCGCTGGCCGTGACATTCCGATGCTCATCGTGGATGAAAACGGCTATACGAAGCCTGAAAAAATCCGCAAGCAAGGCAAAGCCATTGTTTGGGTCGAGTCGTGCATCCATCCTGGTGAACCGAACGGGAAAGACGCTATGTTCATGATGATTCGCGATATGCTGGCCGATAGCTTGAATATCAATTTGTTGAAAAACATTTCCATCGTGTTTTTGCCTGTCGTCAGCCCTGATGGCTTGGCCAATTTTTCGCCTTTCAACCGCATCAATCAGAATGGTCCGAAACAAATGGGTTGGCGCGTCACGGCACAAGGTCTGAACCTAAACCGCGATTTCACCAAATTGGATTCACCCGAATTGCGTGCGCTTGTCAACATTTTCAACCGATGGCAGCCTGACATTTTCTTCGATACGCACGCTACTGATGGAGCAGATTACCAATATGTTACGACTTATTCCATTGAGGATTTCGGCAACTATGACCATGCCCTTTCGTTTTGGCTGAGCGAGGCTTGGGAAAAGCGTATTGTAACGGCCATGGCAAGGCACGATATGCCTGTATCGCGTTACATCGAGTTCAATCCCTGGGGCGACCCGACAGCAGCTTTGAGCGAAAATTCGTTTTCAGCCATGTTTTCCGAGAGTTATGCCATGGCACGCAATTGTCCCGGTATTTTGCTCGAAACGCACATGCTGAAACCTTACAAGGACCGCGTTTTTTCAACCTATTACATGATTCTCGAAACGATGAAAATCATCAACGAAGACAAGGATGGTTTCCTGGAAGTGATTGCAAAAGCAAGGCAAAACGATTTGGAAATGAAAGAATTGCCAATCAACTTGCACCCATCTTATCAGGATACGCTGTGGGTTGATTTTCTTGGTTATAAATTCGATACCATCCAAAGCGACTTGACGGGCGGCTGGTATTATTCATACGACCCGACCCAACCCGAAACGCGCAAAGTGATGAAATTCCGTGACGACGAACCTCAAAAGGTTTTGCAAGTGCCAAAGGAATACATCATTCCAGTGCAATATGATAAAGTCATTGATATTGTAAAGGCTCATGGCTTTGATATTGAATATCTTAGCAAGGAAAAAACCATAACGGTGGATACCTATCGTTTCAAAAATGTTGAGTTTTACCAGATGCCTTACGAAGGCCGTAGCCGCATTTGCCGTTTCAATACGGAAGAAATCAGCAAGGAAATGACTTTCCCGAAAGGTTCGGCCGTAGTGAAGACCTCGCAGAACGGCGTTCGTCTGCTGATGAATCTTTTGGAGCCTGAAATGCAAGGTTCGTTGTTCGAGTGGGGTTTCTTCAACACGGTTTTGCAGCATGTTGAATATTTTGAAATCTATAAAATGGAACCGCTTGCCAAGCAGATGCTGGCTGATGACCCATTTCTGCAAACCCAATTCAACGATTGGATGGCGTCGTTCCCCGAAAACGAAAAGCCTTCGCAATATGCCATCATGAATTGGTTCTATGAGCAATCACCTTATTTCGATAAAAATTACATGATATATCCGATAGGAATAATTCGATAAACTATATGAAACGCACATTTTTAGCCATTCCCATTAACGGCGGAACAGAGTTTCCCGCCTTGTCGGAAAACCTGCAACGCAACTTACAGCACGAAAAACGCAACATCAACTGGTGCAAGACCGACCAGATTCACTTGACCTTGAAATTTGTCGGCGACACGCCCGATGCCGATGTCCCGAAAATCATTGAGGCTTGCCAGAAGGTGGCGAAAAACCACCAACCTTTTACGATGGACTTCAACCGCACAGGCATTTTCGGCAGCAACCATTCGCCGCGTGTGCTTTGGCTGGGCATGAGCGAGGAACCAAAGGCACTTTACGATTTGGAAGAAGACATTCTTGATGCTTTCGACAGCGTTGGTTATCTTCGTGACCGTCAAAACTTTGTGCCTCACATCACCGTTTGCCGTATCAAGCAATTGGTTGATAAACCGTATTTCCAGAAAATCTACCAATCCATCGAGCAGAAGACCTATCTTCATGCCGATGTGAACGAAATAGTTTATTTCCAAAGTTTCCTGCAACCCACGGGTGCTTATTACAAGACCTTGAAGCGGATACCATTGGGTAAATAATGTCAGTTTGTTGACTTTTATACTTTGATATTTGAAAACAATGGCAAACCTATTGTTTTAATTCGTATCTTTGCGGAAATCTTAAAGGAATTATTCAAAATTTAATACATCAATATTATGGAAATCAGAAAATTAGAAGAAATGTTTGAGGTTTTGCGCAGCAAACCTAAAAAACGTCTTGTCGCTGCATACGCCAACGATGCTCACACCATTTGCGCTGTCAGCAATGCTGTCAACGAAGGTCTTATCGAAGCCACTCTCGTGGGTGACCAAGCCACTATCGCCGAAGTGTGCAAAGCCGAGAATATCGACATCAACAGTTTCCGCATCATTCAGGAATCGGACGATGTGAAAGCCGCTGCCATGGCTTGCGACCTTATCAACGCTGGCGAAGCCGACATCCTGATGAAGGGTCTGCTCCCAACCGACAAGTACATGCGCGCCATCCTCAACAAGGAACGCGGCCTCTGCCCACCTAACGTGACCTTGGCTCACGTGGCTGTGATTGAAAACCCGAACTACCACAAGCTGCTCGTCGTCAGCGACTGCGCCATCATCCCGCTGCCTGACCTCAAGCAGAAGCAAACCCTGCTGAAGTATGTCACCACTACCGCTAAGGCTATCGGTATCAGTTGCCCGAAGGTTGCCATGGTGACCGCTACCGAACAGATGAGCGCTGGCATTCCGGCTTGCGTCGATGCCGCCATCATCGCCAAGATGGCCGAACGTGGCCAAATCAAGGGCTGCATGGTTGAAGGCCCTATCTCCCTCGACCTCGCTCTCGATGCCGAGACCGCTGCTATCAAGGGCATGAAGAACCCTGTCGCCGGCGATGCCGACTGCCTCGTGTTCCCGAACCTCGAAAGCTCCAACGTGTTCTACAAGTGCTGCACCAAGTTCGACAAGAGCGAAGTGGGTGCCATCCTGATGGGTGCCAAGGTGCCTTGCGTGCTCTCTTCACGCGGCGACACCACCAAGACCAAGCTCTATTCCATCGCCCTGGCTGCCATGCTGGCAAAGTAAAAAGAGACAAGTGGACAATTAGATAATTTGACATTTAGACAGATGGACATTTAGTCAGTCTCCAAGTCAAAAAAGTCAAATAGTCCCCTGGTCCCTAAGTCAAAAAAAGTCAAATAGTCAAATAAATATACACAAATGGCATACAAGATATTAACGATAAACCCAGGTTCAACTTCAACGAAGGTTGCCCTGTTTGAAGACGAGAATCAGGTCTTCAAGAAGAACATCAAACACTCAACGGAAGAATTGGCTCCTTACGACAAAATCGCCGACCAATATCCTTTCCGCAAGGAAGTCATCATGCGCGAGCTTAAAGAAGCCGGTGTTGACATCAGCGATGTGAACATCATCGTTGGTCGTGGCGGTTTGCTTCACCCACTGGTATCGGGTGTCTATGAAGTGAACGAAGCCATGATCAAGGACCTTTTCAACAGTCCTGTCGGCGAACATGCCTGCAACCTCGGTGGCTTGATTGCCAACGACATCGCCAAAGAACTCGGCGTGAAGGCTTACATTGCCGACCCAGTCGTGGTTGACGAAATGGAAGACGTAGCTCGTTTCTCAGGTCATCCTGCATTCCCACGCCTCTCTGTTTTCCATGCCTTGAATCACAAGATCATTGCCCGTCAGTTGGCTAAGGATTTGGGTAAGAAATACGATGAAATCAACGCTATCGGTGTTCACCTTGGCGGTGGCATTTCGGTTTGCGCCCACAAGCAAGGCCGTGTTGTCGATGTCAACAATGCTCTGAATGGCGAAGGTCCTTTCACCCCTGAACGCTCTGGCACGTTGCCGGCAGGTCTGCTCGTCGATGCTTGCTTCAGCGGCAAATACACCAAGAAGGAAATCGGCCAGATGCTGAAAGGCAAGGGCGGTTTCGTGGCTTACCTCGGCACCAACGACGCTCTCGAAGTTGAGAACGCTGTGAAGGCTGGCAACAAGGAATGGGAACTCGTCTATCGCGCCATGGCTTATCAGGTGGCCAAGGAAGTCGGCGGTCTGGCTGCTTCGGCACTCAGCATGAATGTCGATGCCATCTACGTCACTGGTGGCATGGCTTACGACAAGACCTTCTGCGGTATCCTGAAAGACCACTTCGGAAAGATTGCTCCAGTTCACATCTATCCTGGTGAAGACGAAATGAAGGCCCTCGCCCTCAACGGACTGATGGTCCTCACAGGCGAAGCCGAAGCAAAGATTTATGGATAATCGTTTGTATTATTATATTGTACAAAAGAGACGCACCGGTGCGTCTCTTTTTTTAATCCTTTGTGGCGTCATGTAGAGACGTGCCATGGCGCGTCTCTACTAACCGACAATTTGTGTTGCCTCACGCGCCGTACCAGTCGATGGACAGGCGTTCATTGGGAAAGATTTCCGTGAGTTGGAGCCTTGCTCCGTTTTGTGTAAGGCTGTTGCCATAATGGATACAGATTTTTGGGCCTTGGGCCGGGCGACCCTTCATTGGGGTCGAGTCTCTCATTTTGTTCATTGCATTGTTATTTTGAAGGTGTTAAACTGCTTAGTTGCTGGCCTGTGACTTTTCCAACTCGATAGGGAAAAGGTCGCTGATCCAGATTTCGGTGGTGGAATGGCGTATGCCGTTTTGGTCGGTCCAGTCGTTGTTGCGCAGCGAGCCTTCGACGGCGACTTGCTTGCCTTTCCGGACCACTTTTTCGACACGGTCGGCGAGATAGCCGAAGGCTACGATGGAAAACCATTGTGTGTTTTCGACCCATTCGTTGTTGGCATTTTTGCGGCCTTCGTTCACGGCAAGGCGGAAGCGGGCGATCTTTTGATTGTTGTTCGAATTCTTCATTTCAGGTTCTGCACCTGGGCGGCCAATCAGCATGACCGAATTTCTCATTGTACTCATGTGTTTAAGAATTTAATTTTTAGTAATTTATGGATTTATTAATCGTATTTCAAAAAATGTTTGTAGTTTTGCAAGAGAATTAATCAACTATATGTGTTCCAAACTTCGGTGCGGTAATCGCTTGATATAGTTGGTTTTTTTTGTGTCAACATAAAATCACACCTCAATTTTGTTTACACAATATTGGACGTGTTTGTTATCTGCTTTTATGCCAATAGTAAGTTTTACGGTAAAATTCAGATACTCTACATCTTTGTTTTCAAACGTATGATAAAGAATTGCAATGTTTTTATACCCATTTTTCTTTTGGGTTCCATCTTTTGGTATTTCATAGACAGGAAATCCATCAATCCCATGGGCAGAAGAAATAATCTCGACTAAGCGTTTTACTGCCCAGGTGGATTTCCAATTTGCAGAAGCTCCATTGATGGTTTTTTTGTCGCTTTCTCCTTGCTTTATATAAACGTTTACGCCTAGGAACTCATTGTAAACGAGGCAGGGGCGCCCTTCTTGTTGAAACATTTTCCATAGGTTAGTATAAAAGGATTTGATCATGTTTCGTCTTTCTGCACTACGACTTTTTTCTGTCGGTATGCCTTCTATGTATTCAGGTAATTCCATTGTGGGTTGTTTTGCTTTGACGGTGCAAAGTAACAACGCTTGTCAAGACTAAGCCGTTGATTAAACGTTTGTAATCGACTGTAAACGTTTGTTGTCGTTTGCTG
>CALBNP010000104.1 GCA_937896505.1 uncultured Bacteroidales bacterium
CATATTTGAGACGTTTTTTGCCCCAATTTGTGTCAACCTATTTCAGGATAAGACACTGCCTTATGCAAAACCACCATTTTTCCCATGTTCCGATTAAATGCTGCAAATTTTCAACAAAAAATGTCGCATGTTCATTTTCAATCCTGTTGAAAACAATAGGGGAGAAGGTAGTGGAGATGAATTGCAATTCCACCTGAAAGTCGCTATGGTGGAATTGCTATGAATGGGAATCGATGTGTCCTTCTAATTGTTGATGCAAATAGGTTTGGCGCTTATATGGAATATGAAGTTTTTTGTATATTTGCGGGGTTGAATGGACTTGAATGTGCTGATTTATTGGAAATGTATGATAGACAAATAATAATCATAAATTAACCCGCAAACTATTAACACCTATGGATTCTATTTCTCAATTTCGAACACTTGAAGAACTTGTCAGCTGTTTGAACAAGGAAAAGAAACTGTTACGTGATGTATTTGGGGACCGTAAAACTCACATCTATTCGATGGATCTGGCCTTGGAGTTAGTGGAACATCAGCGCGAACGCATTCAATATTTGATAGATTATGGTGTTATTCACGAAAGTGGAAACTTCTTGGAATTGGAGGACATCTACCAGAAATTTTTCGAAGAGGTGTTGGATGTCAATGAAGAAATCAATATCGCCAGTGTAAAAGAATGTATTGACACACTGCAAGAAAACATCACTTATTTTCTTAAGGAGAACAACGAAAAGCGGAAATACCAGTACCTCTATACTATCAGGAAAAAGCTTCGCGATGTGGGACTGCGGACGCTCAAAAATGTCATTGATCTCAAACGAAATGTAGATACAGCTTACAAACAAGAACCCAATTACGAAATCAAAAAAGAACGACTTAAAAACCTTGACGAGAAAAAAGGAAATATCATTACTCTTATCAAGGAATGTGAAAAGTTGATTGATAACGACAAGGCATTCTTTTCCCTGACTTCCGATCCACACATGGCTCGTACCATATCCGATGTCCGTAACGATTTCAATGATGCGTATTACAACCTGTATGCCATTGAAAAACAAATCATTGAATATCTGCATCTGATTGAGCAACAAAATATGCTTCTCAAAAAGATTCGCAAACTGAAATATTTGCGTGACCAACTGACTATCAAGGAAAACACAAATGTCCGTTTGGTTCTGTCGGAAATGAGTCCGCTTTGGATGGAGAATAGGCAGTACAACAAACTGCATCTTTCGATTGATATGCTGCAAAGCAGCGATGAAATGTCCGCGCTAATTCGCAAAATCGGACAGATGCAAGGTGTCATCAGTAAATCCAGAACGCCGGCACCACCCCTGACTGATGACGATTTGGCAGAAAACACTTCGCTATTGGCTGAAATCAACCCGCAAGAAGTCTGGAATGCTTTCCGTGCTGGTGGCAATGACCTGTTCTCTTTCATTTTATCATACGATTACAGGCAGGAACGTACCATCGAACAACATGCCTTGCTGTTCTGCCAACTGGCTGTGCAGCACCCCGAAGAATGTAAAATCACCGAGCAATATGCAACCTACCAAACCCTTGAATACCCTTTGATTTATGCTAAATAATACACAAAAAGTATACGAAAAGCTGATTCGTGGTGGATTTCTCGCCGCTGACAGTTCAAAGACGGACATTAAGCATCTGTATCAGGATGTTGAGGAAAACTATGATGAATATGCCGCTTTCTTCAATCAGATAGGTTTCTGTTTGGACAGTGGTGATGGCTATTTTTATTTCTCCACCGTCAACGAAAGCAAGGCCGACATTGAAAGACGTTTGATTTCTTTCTGCAAGTGGATTGATTATCTTGACTTCCTGAAGACATTTGACATGGCTTTTTCTGTCGGATACCAATTTGGTAAAGCACGGATTGTGAATGAAATCGATGTCAATGCGGAACTGAAAGACAAGGCTCGGCATCTTTTTTCCTCGCAAATGCCGTTTTCTGAAAAAGTGGACAAATTGGTCGGAGAGTTGGAAACCATGGGATTTGCCGAACTTATTGATGAAGAAACCTCGACTTACAAGGTGACTTCCGCTTTTCGCTATGCGGAAGATTTGGTGAACTTACTGACAATTTACAACGAAGATGAGATACCTGAGTAAAATCATATTTATCAACAGCGCGCATGTGCGATATGCCGAAATCCAATTGGATGGTAATGTGCATTTTACTGGCACACAAGGCGTTGGCAAAAGCACACTGCTTCGTGCATTGCTGTTTTTTTACAATGCCGACAAGCAGCATCTTGGAATCAAACAAGGACAAGAATCATTCGACAGGTTCTATTTTGAAAATGCCAACTCTTTCATTGTGTATGAAATCCAGCGTGAAATAGGTGCTTACACGATTCTTACATTCCGTCATCAAGGCAGCGCCGCATTCCGTTTTATTGACGCTCCGTACAATAGGGACTGGCTTGTTGGCGAAACAGGCGAAGTGTTGAGCGATTGGACGAAAATCCGGCAAAACATCATGCGCGAAGGAACGACAGACATTAGTCCAAGAATCGACAATTACTTGAATTATAAGGATATTATATTCGGCAATGTCCATGACAGGACTAATAGGTTCGCCAAATATGCCTTGGTTGAGAGCAACAAATATCAGAACATTCCCCGAAGCATTCAGAATGTGTTTCTGAATAGCAAGTTAGATGCAGAATTCGTGAAGAAGACCATCATTGAATCCATGATGGAGGGTGACACGGAAGAGTCCATTAAATTGAGTGTTTATCGCAGCTTGGTGGCTGGTTTCGAAAGGGAGTACGATGATATTCATTTGTGGTACAAAACAGAAAAAAATGGTGTTGTTTTGGTGCGCAAGCAGGCAGAGCAAGTCATTGCTACCTACCATGAGACCATAGCGTTTGAGCAACAGATACGACGCTCGGTCAGGGAACTCAATTTTGCTGTTCAGCAAGCGCAGGAGCAATTGCCAGTTGTCCAGGAAGAACTGAAAAAGACCATAGGACAGATTGGTTTGGAAGAACAAAGGAAAAAGAACATTGAGCAAAAACGCGACGATGAGCTGGCAAGCTTGAATAGAGCAATCGGTACGCAGAACTTCTTGATGGATCAGATTCGCAAAAAGCGTAAATTCTATGCTACGATGAATATTGAAACCATGATGAGGCTGCAGCAGTTGGAACCCAGATTGCAGAACGAGCGGAAACATCAGCAGGAAATATTGGAGACTTTGACGAAACAGTTTGCGGATGTCGAAGCCAAATACAAGAACCTGTTTGAGCAGTTGGATCTCAATCTTGAACGGTTCAAAAACATTCAGGAAACCGAACTAAACAGGCTGAGAGACGAGATTCGGCAAAAGCGGGAACAAGACCTCGCCGAAATGCAGCAACAATTGGAAGATGCCGATTCACGCTACCAAACTGTCCGCGATGATATCGACTTGTGTATTGAATCTTTGCAGGATGACAAATACAGAGCGGAGCAAAAGCTGAAGGAATTGCGTTTGTGGCAGCCTTACGCTAATGAAAAAGCGACTCTTAAAGAAGAATTGCAGCAACTTGAGGTAGAAGAAAAAGAATCGGCGGCCCTCAAGCATACGAAGGAACAGGAAATCGAACGCCTTCGTGCAGAGGCCTTAACCGAGGAGGAAAAAGTAAACAGCGGGTATAAGATTGAGTGTGAACGTTTGCAGCACGACCAGCAGCAATTGCAAGCGAAATTGGACAACATAAATAACCTTTTTGCACGATATAAAGGGTCACTGTATGAGTGGCTTGTGCAAAACAAACCGCAATGGGAGAACACGATAGGACGTGTGATTGACGAAGAACGTGTGCTGTATGCCGATGGGCTGTCACCTGTTGCCGCAGATGAATCGGGAACCCTTTATGGTGTAAAGATTGATGTTTCGCAATTGGAGCCTTCACATCGTTCTCCTGATGAATATCGTAGGCAAGGTAAGGAGATTCAGGGACAAATTGATGCCATCAATAAACAACAGGAAGAATTATTCCTGACAAAAGAACAAAATATACGGAAAATCGGCGATAGATTGACTGAAAAAATAAAGCCTTTGAAGCAGGATGTGACCAATTATCGCGTCCGTCTGGAGCAAATTCCTCAAAAAAAGCGTGACAAACAAACAGAATTGGATACACTTGAGCGCAAGGAAAAGGAAGAACGCGAGATAAAGATAGTGGAACAGCAGCAGGAATATGATGATGTTGTCGTGAAATTCTCGAAGGCAAAAGACGAAAAAGAGGACAAACGCGCATTGCATGAGAAGGAAAAGAAGCAGATAAATGCAAATTGCGAAAGCAAAGGGAAGGCATTGGCAAAAGAACTGGCCGACTTTAAAATGCGCCAAGAGTCCGACATGAAAGATGAACAGGGAAAATACCGGCAGCAGAAAAGAAGTCTTGAAACCGAACGTGATGCCGAGTTGTTAGGGAAAGGAGCTGATGCTTCAGCCATTAGGAAACAGGAGGAGATCATTAGTGGCATTGACAATCAATTGGCAATAATAAATAATCAGCGTAAAACCATCATTGAATATCAGAAAGATAAAGAAGAGTTGTTTGATAAGGAAGATTCGATTAAGCAAGAGAAGAAAGTGCTGGAAAGGAAGGTCGAAAGTTTGCAAAGTCAGTATGAAGAAAAAGTCAGAAAAGTATTAGTTAATATCAAAGATTTCAACGCCCAGCGTGAAAAACAGGAGTCGAAAATCAAGGAGTGGAAAGATGGTCTCGCATTATATAAGCAGGCAATTGAAATAGAGCATCTGCTTACAGAAATATATCTGCAAGATGAGAAGTGTTTGCAAAATGCCAAATCATGTCAGACCGTCATTGCTGAACTTCGTGGGGCCATTAATGATAAGAAGCGGAAACAGGAAGAATTGAAGCGGAATGTGAATGTTTTTAACAGCCATTTTTCGCCTGATAACACTTTCCATTTCGCGACGGTCCCGGTCACCGATGAAGACTACACTGAAATTGCTTTGAGTCTGCAAGAGTTTGTGGACAACAACAAGATAGAGGAATATCGCAAACGTACGAGCGAACATTACCAAAACATCTTGCAAGGCGTGTCGCGTGAAGTCGGAAACCTGATGAATCATCAGTCGGAAATTGAAAAAGTGATTAATGAAATCAACCGCGATTTTATTGAAAGGAATTTTGCGGGAGTCATCAAAAGCATCGAACTACGTGCGGAACAGTCCGACAACAGCATGATGCGTCTCCTTCAGAGAATAAAGGCTTTTACGGATGAGAATTTTCTTAACATGGGCGAAATAAACCTTTTTTCCGACAACAACAAGGATGAGATTAATCGGAAAGTGGTGGATTATCTCATACAGTTCATGAAATATCTGCAAAAAGAACCTAACAGGCAGCAACTTACAATATCCGATACTTTCGACTTGCAATTCCGTGTGAAAGAAAACGATCAGGATACGGGATGGGTGGAACGAATCAACAATGTCGGCTCCGATGGTACCGACATTCTTGTAAAAGCTATGATTAACATCATGCTGATCAATGTCTTCAAGAAAAAAGCCATGCGCAAGAAAAAACAGGAATTCATCATTCACTGCATGATGGATGAAATAGGCAAGCTCCATTCCAACAATGTCCGTGGAATTTTGCGGTTTGCAAATCAACGTAACATATTCCTAATCAATTCATCACCTGAATCGTTGAATGCTTATGATTACAAATACACTTACATGCTTTCAAAAGACTCGAAATCAATGACTATAGTAACCCGCTTGCTTAAAAACAACAACGAATGAGCCTTTCTGCGACACAAATCAGCCACCTGAAGACGTTACTTCAAGGCAAACCATTGGCTTGGTCGGCCCTGAATGATAGTGTCAGGAAAACATTGGTTTCCGAAGAATTGGTAACCATTCAGTCACATGGCAGTTATAAGACTGTGTGTGCTGTTTCTATTGAGGTTTTGCGTCAGTTTTTGGAACAGCACTTTGAAGAGTTAAGAGGTTTTGATTGGAATGGAGAAGAGTTTCCCGCTACAACCACACGGGCAGGGTTAGCTGTCCATTCGGGAAATTCAAAGACACGTGCAATCCGAAGCTGCCCGGGATTCATGGTGAATAGTTTTTCTCCGATTCCTGCGCACATAGGAACCGAAGAAATCCTTATTTCTCCAGTTGCCGGAAGCATGTTGTTCATCGCCGATTGGGAACTTTTTTCGATACCGAAGGATGTCTTGATAATCGGTATAGAAAATATGGAGAATTTTCGTAACATCCGTAAACAAAAATACTTGTTCCCCACAAACAGCCGGATTCTTTTTGTGGCGCGTTATCCTCAAAACGGTGATTTGATACGATGGCTCAAATCTATTCCCAATCCATATCTTCATTTCGGGGATTTTGATTTGGCTGGAATGCATATTTTTGAAACCGAATTCTATATTCATCTTCGTGAACGTTCTTCATTTCTAATTCCTAAAGATATTGAAATACGCATTCAAAAAGGAAGTGCAGAACGCTACAACAGCCAATACGAAAGGCTCAAACATTATATTCCTTCAGACAAACGTTTGCTCCCGTTATACAACTTAATTCAAAAATATCACTGTTGTTATGACCAAGAAGGATATATTGGAAATGAATAGAAATCGAAAATCTTGTTGTATAATTGACAATTTGCTGCCCTTTTATTCTTCCACCTTATCCTCATCCCCAAGCATCACTCCGCAGTTTGGGCAGCAGCCTAAGGCGTCGGTTGAGAATGTGCCGCCACATTCGCAGTCGTCTAAGGGAACCCAGCCAAGGCTGAGGTCGAAGTTTTGCGATTTGCCGCAACGGGGGCAATACATGGTGCCACGGCCTTGTATGTCAACACCATAGGAACGGCTGAAACGATGACCGCATTGGTGACAGTGAAATGTGATTTGCATGGCTTGTTTCTGTTTGTGGAGAGAAATGGTGGTGATGGGCTTCGCGTCTTATTTCCCGATGCAGAATCTGGAGAAGATAGTCCCAAGTACCTCATCGGTGGTAATCTCTCCGGTAATGCTTCCGAGATAATATAATGCTTGCCGTAAGTCTTGGGTTATCAAATCAGTAGGTAGTCCAACTTTAAGTCCTTTCTTGACTTCAAGAAGGCTGGATTGCGCTTGTTTCAGTGCCTCGAAATGCCTTAGGTTTGTGACCATAGTGGTCTCGTTTTCTATTCTCGGACAGCATTGTATCAGCTTTGACTTCAACTCGTCTAGGCCTTGGCCCGTCTTGGCTGAAATGGCTAGGTAAGGTGACGTGCTCGGATTGTCGCCAAGGTCAATCTTATTGACAACCAAAATGAGTTGCTGTTCAGCTGGACTGACATGCGAGGAAATCAATGTGGCGGTTTTGTCGATCTCAGGGTCATTGATGTCGAGCAGGCCGATGACGATGGTGGCGTTCTTCATTTTTTGCATAGTGCGCTCAATACCAATCTTTTCGATGACTTCCTCGGTCTCGCGCAGACCTGCTGTGTCGATGAAGCGGAATAGCGTGCCGTCGAGGTTCAAGGTCTCTTCTATGGTGTCGCGTGTGGTGCCTGCTATGTCGCTTACGATAGCGCGTTCTTCGCCCAATAATGCATTGAGAAGGGTGCTCTTTCCGGCATTGGTGGCACCAACGATAGCAACAGGCACGCCATTCTTGATGGCGTTGCCCATGCGGAACGAGTCGGTGAGACGATTGACGTGGCTCAGGGTTTCATCCAATAATGCTTTAAGCTGGCTGCGGTCTGCAAACTCTACATCCTCTTCACTGAAGTCCAATTCAAGTTCCATCAATGCACTGATTTCCACTAATTTTGAACGCATTATTTGAAGCTCTTTTGAAAATCCACCTTTTAGCTGACTGATGGCCAAACGATGTGCGGATTGGCTCTCCGAACTGATGAGGTCGGCGATGGCTTCGGCCTGTGCCAAGTCGAACTTGCGGTTGACGAATGCACGACGGGTGTATTCACCGGCCTCAGCTAACCGGATGCCATGGGCCATCAACACTTCAAGTAACCGCTGTTGGATATAGGTGGAGCCATGCACGCTGATTTCGGCAGAATCCTCGCCCGTGAACGAATGCGGTCCCTTGAAGAAAGTCACCAGCACCTCGTCAAACATCTCGCCATCAACCACAATCTGCCCAAAATAGGCCTTGTGCGATATGACTTTCTCACAATCGAACGGTTTGCCGTTTTGCTGAAACAGGCGAGAGACAACGCTAATGGCTTCGCTGCCCGAAACGCGTACTACCGCAATAGCTCCCATTCCGTGGGGTGTGGCGATGGCACAAATGGTGTCGTTATTTAAGATATTACTTTGCATGACGCATTATAAATTCTTCACAAGCATTACTTTAGCTTCTTCTATGGTCATTTGGCTACGACGGGCATAATCTTTCAGTTGCTCCTCGTCAATCTTGCCAATGGCAAAGGGTTTGGCATTGCGGAAGATGAGACCACATTCGGCTTCTTCGGGGACAATCATGTTGCTCTCCATGAGGCGCATCTCGGTCTTTTCCTCTACGCCAAGCAGCTCAAACACTTGACGTTTCAGGTTATGGTCGGGTGTGGCAGGATAGCCAAAGGCGAGGCGAGAGCCTTCATAGTGTTCGATGTCGGAAGTGATGTCCTTTTCGACCCCCCACATGTTTCTGCGCACATAAAGGTGGATGTATTCTGCGAAGGCTTCGGTGAGTCGGTCGGTGAGGAATTTGGCCATAAATGCCATATAATCATCGTTTTCCGATTTGTAATACTCGAACAAATCCTTTAGTCCGATACCCGCTGTCAGAGCGAAGCAGCAGAGATAGTCGTTTTCGGTTGCCACATAGTCGGCTAAGCAGCGATGTGCTACGCCAGCCGTCTGGTTGCGCAACATGGGTAAGGTGTGTTCGTTTCCGGCCTTGTCGATGAGGCAGATGTCGTCTCCATCGCGATAAGCGTCGAAGATTCCGACAACGGCTTGCAACTTCAGCAAATGGTCGGCTTTAATGGTCTGCAACAAGTTTTGTGCATCGTCGTAAAGTCGCTGTGCTTCAGTGCCTTTGATAGGGTCACTTAATATTTCAGGATAATGTCCAGCCAAGCCCCATTCGTTGAACAGCATCGACCAGTTGATGTATGGTTCGACGCGCGCAATATCGACATCTATAAAGGTTTGCGGTGTCTTGATGCGAGGTGCCACCACTGAGTTTACATCTGTAAACTGACGGTCGGCACGGGCTTCTTCGAGGCTGATAAGAGGCTGCACTTTGCGGTTTTCGTAGGCTTCGCGTTGCAGTTGCTGTTCATGTAAGTGCTTGGCTTTAGCGACGATAGCGTTGCGACCCAAGAAATCGTTAAGCAGTTTCGGGTCGGATGAAGCGTTGTCGGCATGGGCCACGATGCCCGAATAGTGTGGTGCCATCATCACGGCAGTGTGTAGTGCCGATGTGGTGGCTCCGCCAACCAAAATCGGTATGGTAAGTCCTTTGCGTTCAGCCTCTTGGCACACAACCTTCATCTCTTCCAATGATGGCGTAATCAATCCGCTGAGGCAGATGGCGTCGGCCTTGCGCTCAATGGCGGTCTCGATGATGACTTGTGGCTCAACCATCACACCTAAGTCGATGACTTCGTAGCCGTTACATGTCAGGACAACCGAAACGATGTTCTTTCCAATGTCGTGGACGTCGCCTTTGACGGTGGCCAAGACGATAGTGCCAAGTTTCTGTTGCTCATCGCCAGTGTTCATGAAAGGAGTGAGCACGGCCACGGCCGATTTCATCACGCGAGCGCTTTTCACCACTTGAGGCAGAAACATCTTGCCTTGACCAAACAGCTGACCGACTTTTTCCATGCCAGGCATCAGCATCGTATCAATAATCTGCAAGGCCGAAAGTCCTGCATTATGGGCTTCTATGATGTCTGGTTCAATATATTCAGTAACACCATGTTGCATGGCGTAACTTAAACGATTTTCCAAAGTGTCGTTTCGCCAAGCGTCAACGGAAATGGTGGTCTGGGTTTGGACTGCGTTTTTCAGTTCGGAAGCCAGTTCGATAAGTCGTTCGGTGGCATCTTTGCGACGGCAAAGCACCACGTCTTCAACACGTTCCAGAAGGTTTGGTTCAATGTCGCTATAGACTTTCATGCCTTGTGCATTGACGATGGCCATATCCATGCCCGCCTTGATGGCGTGATAGAGGAAAGCTGAATGCATGGCTTCGCGCACTACATTGTTGCCGCGGAAGGCAAACGAGAGGTTGCTCACGCCGCCCGAGGTCTTGGCAAATGGCAAGTTAGCCTTAATCCAAGCCACGGCGTCAATGAAGTCTTTGGCATATTTGTCGTGTTCTTCCATGCCCGTTGCAACAGCTAAGATATTGGGATCCATCACGATATCCTCAGCAGGGAATCCGGCTTCGGTGAGTAGGGTATAGGCTCTACGGGCAAGGGTGATTTTACGTTCGTAAGTGTCGGCTTGGCCTTTCTCATCGAAAAGCATAACTACCACAGCAGCACCATATTGGTGAACTTTCATGGCGCGTTGCACAAACACTTCTTCGCCTTCTTTCAATGAAATCGAGTTGACGATGCACTTGCTTTGGACAAGTTTCAGGCCTGTCTCCAAAGTCTCCCACGACGATGAGTCGAGCATGATAGGTACGCGGATGATTTCAGGGTCGGAGGTCATCAGCGAAATGAAGCGATGCATGGCTTGTGGTCCATCAATGAGAGCGGCATCCATGCAGACGTCAATCATCTGTGCACCAGCTTCAACCTGTGCGCGAGCCACGCTGAGGGCTTCGTCGTAAAGTCCTTCACGAATCAGCTTGGCGAATTTGGCAGAGCCGGCCACATTGGTACGCTCACCTATATTAATAAAATTAAACTCCGGCTTAATCGTCAAAGGTTCGAGGCCGCTCAGACGAGTCTCGTGTTTCTTTTCGGGTAGTGGGCGAGGGGAGAAGTCCTTCACCACAGCCGCCAGCTTCTCTATGAAAATTGGAGTGGTTCCGCAGCAACCGCCCACCAAGTTGACCAGCCCGCGTTGCATATATTCCTTTAAATCAGCGGCAAAGAGGTCGGGAGTCTGGTCGTAGCCACAGCTGATGTTGGGCAGACCGGCATTAGGATAAACACAGATTCGGGTTTCAGCAATATTGGAAAGACGTTCCACAAAAGGCATCAGTTGCTGGGCGCCAAGACCACAATTCAAGCTGACTGCCAATGGGTTAGCGTGTGCGATGCTCGTATAGAATGCCTCAACCGTCTGTCCGGAAAGCATCCGGCCGCTTTGGTCCGACAAAGTGCCTGAAACGATGATGGGCAGACGCATGCCTTTTTTCTTGAACACTTCTTCGGCAGCAAACAAGGCGGCTTTGGCATTGAGTACATCGAAGAAGGTTTCCAGTTGCAAAATGTCAACTCCGCCATCAATAAGTCCTTCAATTTGAGTCGAATAGGCCTCGACAAGTTCGTCAAACGAGATCTCGCGTTTGCCAGGATCTTCCACGTCAATGGCGATGGATGAGGTCTTTGATGTTGGACCGATACTGCCGCTCACAAAACGAGGCTTGTCAGGTGTCTCATGGGTGAAACGTTCTGCGACTGAATGTGCCAATTCAGCAGCACCCTTATTTATATCGTAAACATAATCAGACAGTTGATAGTCGGCCAACGAGATGGCGTTGGCATTGAAAGTGCAGGTCGTGATGATGTCGGAACCAGCCTTGAGATATTGCTCGTGAATGTTGGCAATCACATCTTTACGGGTCAGCGGCAGCACATCGTTGCAGCCTTTCAGGTTGATAGGATGGTTCTCGAAATGGCCGTTACGGAAATCGTTTTCTTCGAGATTGAACTTTTGTATCATAGTACCCATGCCGCCGTCAAGGAGCATAATGCGCTGGGTAAGAATCTGTTCTAATTGAGTCATAATGTGTTAGTTTCAAAGAATTTGCAAAGGTACGGATTTTTCCGTAAAAAACAAACGAGAGACCGAAACCAGTCTCTCGTTGTATGTGCAATTTAACATAATGTCAGAATGGCAAATCATCCACGCTGCCTTGGTCCGCAGGTGGGAAATAATCCTGAGCTGGGGCGGCTGCAGGTGCAGCAGGTGGAGTTTGATGCATCTGTTGTGGTGCGGGTGCAGCTGCAGGAGCCGTTGCGCCAACTGGGTCGAAACGCCATACACGCACGTCGGTGTACCACTTGCCATTGAATTCGCGTGACGAGATTTCAATCTGTGCCTTGATGGTTTGTCCAGGTGCAAAATGCTGGATTTCCTCAATTTGGTTCGTCCAGCAAATCAAGCACACAGTGCGTGGATATTGTTCTTCGGTTTCGATGATGAGTTCTTGCTTGCGCCAAGGTCCGCGGGCGCTTTGTCCTTCGGTCAGAGTTCCAAGTCTGACAACTTTTCCAACGATTTCCATAATAGGTGGGTTTATTATTTATATTTAATTACTTAATTTTCAATATTATGTTCTGCCTTGTAGAACAAAATTCTCCTACGATTTCGTTTGCGCAAAAATAAAACAATTTTCTAATTTCAAGCGAAAAATACTGCAATTTTGCCTTGATTATTTTTTACCTCTATTCTAATATAATTCATATTATGTTAAATAGAAAATTCTAATAGTGCCCTATCGCATGTTTTTTCATTGTTTTAGTGTTTTGGAACAGTGTTTGCAAATTTCCTATTTTTGCAGACAAATTTGATACAATGAAGAAATTATCACTCCTTATTTTATTGGTCCTCCTTTCATGGATTCCTACAAATGCCCAAGTCGCATTCATTCCAAAATCTGAATATGTTTCGGCTGCGCAACAAATGAACGATTATCTGCCGCTTTTAACCGCAAAACATGTTGGTGTTGTCGCAAACCAGACAAGTATCATCGGTTCGACGCATCTTGTTGATTCACTGGTTTCTCGTGGAATCAACATCGTGAAAATTTACACGCCCGAGCATGGTTTCCGTGGCGCTGCCGATGCCGGTGCCAAAGTCAATAGCGGCAAAGACGAAAAGACTGGCATCTCCATTGTTTCGCTTTATGGCAAAACCAAGAAGCCTACGCCCGAAATGCTTCAAGGAATCGATGTCATGTTGTTTGATTTGCAAGATGTTGGCGTGCGTTTTTACACCTATATCTCCACTTTGACCTACGTCATGGAAGCTTGTGCCGAAAACAATATTCCCGTCATCGTTCTTGACCGACCCAATCCGAATGGATTCTATATTGATGGCCCTGTGTTAAAGTCTGAAAATCAATCGTTTGTTGGCATTCACCAAGTGCCGGTCGTTTATGGAATGACCATCGGCGAATATGGCAAGATGGTGAATGGTGAAGGCTGGCTGAAAAACGGTGTGCGTTGTGAATTGACGGTGATACCTATTAATAATTACAACCGCAACGCTATCTATGAATTGCCTGTGAAACCTTCTCCAAACTTGCCAAATTGGGAAGCCGTCTATCTCTACCCTACCTTGTGTTTCTTTGAAGGCAGCATCGTCAGTGTGGGCCGTGGCACCGACACTCCTTTCCAGATTTTCGGTCACCCGAATATGCGTGGCGAATACAGTTTCACGCCTCAAAGCAAGTCGGGCGCTTCGAAACCTCTGCTCGAAGGACAGCGTTGCCGCGGCGAGAACCTCGTCGATTATGCTCATGGCTATGCCTACAATGAAAACCAACTGCAATTAGATTGGATCATCAATGCATACAACCAATTATGCGATAAGGAATTCTTTACCAATTACTTCCGTTTGCTCTCAGGCGACAAACAAATGCAAAGAGACATCGAAAACGGACTTTCGGCGGACGAAATCCGTGCTAGTTGGAAGAATGGAATTGACAATTTCAAGAAAATCAGAAGCAAATACCTTATTTATTAAGCTATTTCCTTTTTCTTTTTTCTGTCGTTTATTGCATTCACAATCAAGGCAATGGCACCATCGCCCGTTACGTTGCATGCTGTACCGAAGCTATCCATGGCAATGTAGATTGCGATAATCATGCCCAGCATGTCTTGCGTGAAGCCCAACATCGAACTTAGTACGCCCAATGCCGCCATAATTGCCCCTCCTGGAACGCCAGGTGCTGCAACCATCACCACACCCAACATAAAGATAAAACCTGCGTAAGTGCCAAAACTTGGGGTCATTCCATTCATCAGGAGTATCGCATACGAACAGGCCACAATCTTTAAGATGCTGCCTGCCAGATGAATAGTGGCGCATAACGGAACCGTAAAACCGGCAATGTCAGGATTGACGTCGTTTTTCTTGGTTTGTGCCAAAGTCACCGGAATGGTAGCTGCCGACGATTGTGTCCCCAAAGCCGTCACATAGGCTGGCATCATGTTGAGGAGACAACGGATGGGATTCTTTTTTGCAATAGCGCCCGCCACACAAAACTGGAAGAGCAGCAGAACGACCGTCATGACGAAGATGATCACGATGACTTTGAGGAAAACGCCGAGAATGAAACCGATTTCGCTTTCCACGCATATCTTCATGAAAATGCCAAAGATATAAATCGGAAACAGCGGAATCACAGCCTTGGCAATCAGCATGTTTACCAAATCACGAAATTCAAAAAGGACGTTTTTAAAGGTCTCTCCTTTCACTGCTGCAAGACCTAATCCCAACACAAAAGCCAAAATCAAGGCCGTAACAACTTCCATCAATGGTGGCATCTCGATAGTGAAATAAGGCTCAACGGCAGTCTTCGTCATGGCGCTCATGTCGCCTACCGAACCGGGCTGTATGAACTTCGGGAACAAGGCGCTGCTGACCGAATAGGAGAAAAATCCCGAAATCAGTGTAGAGCCGTAAGCCAAAGCTACGGTAATCCACAGCAGTCGACCTGCATCTTTGCCTAATTCGGCGATGCCTGGTGCTACCAAGCCAATGATGATGAGCGGGATGATGAAACCGAGAAAATTCCCGAAGATACCATTGAAAGTGACAAATATCCGAATAAGCCACAAAGGGAAAAAGAACGAACAGGCAATGCCAAGGATGATGGCGATGATGACTTTGGGCAGCAACCCTATCTTTTTGATTTTCATGTGGAATGGAGAAAAAACATGCCGTCACTACTTAAAGCGACGGCATGTCGGTTATGGGTTTATGATTTAGAAAGCAACTCTGCCAGGATAGACCTTCAAGGCTTCTTCGAGGCATTTCACTGCGGCTTTCAGGTCAGCGACCTTCAGGCAATAGCTGATACGGACTTCGTTCTTGCCTTCGCCTTCAACTGAATAGAAACCAGTGGCAGGAGCGAGCATGACGGTTTCGCCATTATAGTTGAATTCTTCAAGCAACCACTTGCAGAAATCGTCGGAGTTGGCGATTGGGAGACGAGCAACTGCATAGAAAGCGCCCTTTGGCGTTGGGCAGAAGCAGCCAGGAATGGCATTGACGCCTTCAACGACGCAATTGCGGCGAGCCAGATATTCAGCCTTTACGGCAGCGAAATATTCGTCAGGCGTATCGACGGCAGCCTCGGTGAACACTTGGCTGAAAGCCGATGGGCATAGACGAGCCTGGGCAAACTTCATGGCAGACTTGATAACTTCCTTGTTTCTCGTGACAAACATACCCAAACGGGCACCGCAAGCGCTATAACGCTTTGAAACAGAGTCGAACATGATGACGTTGTCGTCGATGCCTAAGTTCAGGCATGGGAACACGCTCTCGCCATCGTAGGCAAATTCACGATACACCTCATCTGCAAACAGGAACAGGTTATGCTTCTTGACGAGTTCGGCCAACTGGTGCAGTTCCTTTTCGGTGTAGATGCCGCCTGTAGGATTGTTAGGGTTGCAAATCATGATGGCCTTGGTCTTGTCAGTGATGACCTTCTCGAATTCCTCGATGGAAGGAAGTGCAAAACCATTGTCGATGTATGACATGATAGGCTTTACCACTACGCCCGATTCAACGGCGAAGCCATTGTAATTGGCATAAAATGGCTGAGGGATAATGACCTCGTCGCCAGCATCCAAGCAAACGTTGAAAGCAAACTGGATGGCTTCCGAACCGCCATTGGTGAGGATGATTTCATCTTCGGTGAGGTTGATACCCCATTTCTTATAGTATTCTGTGATTTTTCTGCGGGTTGAGGCATCACCGGCTGAATGTGTGTAAGCCAACACTTTCCAGTCGTGTTTGCTCATTGCATCGAGAGCGAATTTCGGGGTCTCAATATCAGGTTGGCCGATATTAAGGTGATAGACTTTGGTACCTCTTGCCTTGGCAGCGTCGGAATATGGAACCAGACGGCGGATAGGCGATGCAGGCATAACCTGAGCTTTCTTTGAAATCTGTGGCATAAGTAAGTTGTTTTAATGAAAAAAGCCATCCAATTGAATATCAGACAGCTTTCTCTTGTTATTGATTAAATTGTTTGTGCTCTAAATTAGTTGTTGTTGACGGGTGATCCAGCGCCGAAGGCGTTCTGCTTCTCAGGCATAGTCTCAGTGGGTTGATCCATCACAGTACCCTTGATGCGAAGCACTACGGTGCTGTTCTTGGTGGCGTTGCTGGTCACGGTCACGGTTTTGTTGATGATTCCCGGACGGTTGGTCTTGTAGGTCACCTTAATGACTTCCGATTCGCCAGGAAGGATAGGCTCCTTTGGCCACGAAGGGATGGTGCATCCGCAGCTCGACTTTGGCTTTTGGACCAAGAGAGGCTCGTTGCCGGTGTTGGTGAAACGGAATTCGCATTCGCCATTGCCATTGTAAGGCACATTGCCATAATCGTGTACGGTCTTCTCAAACGAGATTTCTGGACCATTCTGAACTTCAAATGTTTGCGCTTTGGCAACGCCTGCCATGAGGAGGACAATGCCTAACAAAAAAACTACTTTCTTCATTTTCGTTGATTTTAAAATTGCCACAAAAGTATGAATTATTCTTTAATCGTTGTACAAATTTTCATTTTTTTACAACATGGACTTTTGTTTTCAAAAACCGTACCAAAACGGCGAAAAACTTTTTTTTCGGAAAAGTGTTGCGTGTATTGAAAAATGTACTACTTTTGCACCCCGAAAGACGGCGGGATAGCTCAGTAGGTTAGAGCGTCGGATTCATAACCCGGAGGTCATGAGTTCAATTCTCATTCCCGCTACTTCAGAAGCAAGGTCAAAAGCCTTGCTTCTTTCGTATCAACACCACGGATATTCAACTTCTTCCAAGAAAAGTGCCTGTGCGGGCACCGATTCGCCGGCAGCGCAACGGTCTTTCTTCTCGATAGTCTGGCGGAACCCATCCAAACTCATTCTCCCCTTCCCTACTTCCAATAAGGTGCCTACGATGGCTCTGACCATATTGCGCAAGAAACGGTCGGCCGTGATGCGAAACACAAGCAAGTCGTTGTCAACAAACCACTTGGCTTCCTGAATCTTACAGTTGTTGGTCTTCACTTGCGTGTGCAGCTTGCTGAAACTCGTGAAGTCGGTAAATTCAAATAGCATGTCGGCGGCCTTTTGCATGGCTTCTACATCGAGCGGGCCGTTGTAGTTGTAGGCATCGTCGAGATGGAACGGCGATTTGCGCTGGCATATATAATAATGATACGTGCGCGAGGTTGCATCGAAACGCGCGTGCATCTCGGTTCCTACTTCCCAGATTCGGTAAATGGCGATGTCGTTGGGAAGGAACACGTTAAGTCGGCGCACCAATTCGTTGCAGTCGCCAATGGGCTTTTCAAGGTCGAAATGGGCATAGTAGTTTCGGGCATGCACTCCAGTATCAGTGCGCCCGCATCCCGTAATGCTGACTTCTTGACCCAGTTTGAGGCTCAGACAGCGTTCAATCTCTCCTTGCACGCTTGGAGCGCTAGGCTGGATTTGCCAACCGCAGTATTTGGCGCCATTATAGGCAAGATGCATGAAATATCGTGGCATTGCGTGAATTTTTTGCAAAAATAATCATTTGGGCATAAAGTCAGCCTTCTTTTTTTTGACTACTTTTGCAATATGAACGTGATTTTCCAACTGAACGACGACGACGTCTGTTTCCCGCCAGCGCATTGCGCCAACCGCGACGGACTTTTGGCCTTTGGTGGTGACCTGTCGCCCCAACGCCTCATCGTGGCCTACGCCAACGGCATCTTTCCATGGTATAGCGAAGACGAACCGCTCATGTGGTGGTCGCTCGACCCGCGTCTGGTCATCCGCCCTGGCGAAATGAGAGTCAGCAAGTCGCTGAAGCACACCATTAAGTCGGGTCGTTTCGAATGCCGAATCGACACGCAGTTTCGCGAGGTGATGCTGCATTGTGCCCAAACGCCACGCCCCGGACAAGACGGCACGTGGATTCTCGACGAGATGATTGAAGCCTATTGCACTTTGCACCAGATGGGCCTCGCCCACTCTTTCGAGACTTACGAAAACGGACAACTGGTGGGTGGCCTGTATGGTGTGTCGCTCGGCAAGCTGTTTTGCGGCGAATCGATGTTCCACACAGTTACGGATGCCTCAAAAGTCGCCTTCTATCATTTGCATCAGTTTCTTGTCAAAAATGACTTTAAACTTATTGATTGCCAACAAGAAACGAGTCATCTCATGAGTTTGGGCGCCTATTCCATCCCGCGCGAAGATTACATCCAGAGCCTTCCTGAACTGCTGGCCGAACCTACTTTGGTGGGTAATTGGGGCGATGGCAACTGCGAGTCGCTTTATCTTAAAATCAACCAGCCAGAAAAAGCCGAATTCCGAACATACGACTTCGATGACGACTAAAATCTTTTCGATTTTTCTTTGCGAAACGCTAAAAATTGCCTATCTTTGCACCCGTTTTTGAAGCACAGATGTAACTGATTCCGTGTTTCTATTGTCTCACCAAAAAATTCTTTATGGATTCAAACCGGATAAAAGTCAGAGTCAATTCCGAAATAGGCAAATTGCAACATGTCCTCGTCCATACTCCTGGACCGGAATTGGAAAATATGACTCCCGAAACAGCTCACCATTACCTTTATAGCGACATCTTGAACATGCAAGTCGCTCAAAAAGAATATGGTTATTTCAAAAAAGTACTGCAAAAAGTTGCGCAAGTTCACGAAGTCAAGGATTTGCTTGCTGACATATTGAAGAACGACCGAGTCAAAATGGCTTTGGTCAGCAAAATCTGCAAGGCTGAAGACCGTGAGTTTTTGATTAACTACCTTTATGATTTAGAGCCAGAAGTGCTTGCCAAGCAACTCATCGAAGGTGTGGCCTTGAAGGATGTCTCCTATATTAATAAGGATCGTTTCGCCCTTCTCCCCTTGCCTAACCTTTTCTTCATGCGCGATGCATCGTTCACCATGTTCGACAACATCATGATTAGCCAGATGGCTACCCAAGTGCGTGCCCGCGAGTGCATGCTTCTCGATGCCATTTACAATATGCACCCCATGTTCGACACCAAGGTCGTCAATCCTGTTGTCCAACATTCCACCAGCGCTGGTGGCACCGTTGAAGGCGGCGACGTCCAGATTATTCGCGACGATGTTGTGGTTAGTGGCTTTGGCGCTCGCACCAATATGCATGGTATTGAATCGTTGGTCGAACACCTGAAGACTAAACCTGGTGTCAAGCACCTCATCTTCCAAGAGTTGCCTCTTACTCCCGAATCGTTCATCCATCTCGACATGGTGTTCACCATGCTTGACGTCGATAAGTGCATGGCCTATAAGCCAGTCATCATGAACCAGCAATACAAGACCTATCACATCACCATTGACGGACAGAAGACCAGCATCGAAACTTGCACCAACCTGCTGAAGGCTTTGAAGAATGTCGGCATCGACCTTGAACCTATCTTCTGCGGTGGCGGCGATGATTTCTTCGGTCCACGCGAACAATGGCATAGCGGCTGCAACTTCTTCTGCCTTGCTCCTGGCAAGTTCCTCGGTTATGGACGTAACAACCACACGCTGCAAGCGCTTAGCGATGGCGGTTTCAATATCGTTACGGCAGCCGACGTGGCCAACAATAAGGTGAACCTCGAAAAGAAAGAGAAGTGCATCGTTGCTTTCGAAGGCAACGAGCTTTCGCGCGGCGGTGGCGGTGCAAGATGCATGACCATGCCTGTGCAACGTATGCCTGTCGATTGGTAAGCATTTCGTCTTACTTCAACAAAATAAAAAAGCCCCGCAATTTGCGAGGCTTTTGTTGTTTTGTGTATCTGTTGATTATTGAGCGTCGAGAGCCTTGGCTTCGTCATACATCTTGAGGTCCATGTACATGGATTTCAAGACCTTCTTCACATCGTCGTTTGGCTGTGCTTCGTAGGCTTGCTTCACGTAAGGAAGACCAGCTTCGATGAGTTCGGAAGCTTGACCGATGAGTTCATCGTATTTCTTTGTCTCGCTCAGTGGCAGGTCGTTGGCTTGAGCCTTGAGCTTGTTGGAAAGGGTGATGTACAAACCGCCGAGGTTGTAGGCTGCATCCGAGTAGTTAGGGTTGGCAGCGAGGGCTTGTTTGTAGAAGTCGATTGCCTTATCTGGATCATAGACGCCTTCGTTGTTTTCGTCGCCATAGATGGTGCCGAGGATGAACAGGATGGAAGCGTTGTTCGGGTCAAGGGTGTTGAGTTCGAGCAGGTCGTTGATGGCATCGGTGCCTTTGCCTTGCTTGAGGTAGATGTTCACCTTTTCGATGATCATGCTAGCGTCACCAGGGAACTTTTCAAGACCGGTGGTAATCATTTCGAAAGCCTTGTCGGCATTGCCAGCACCGTTGTAGGCGGCAGCGAGGTTCTTGTATATGTTGACGTCTTCTTGACCTAAGCCTTGGAGTTCGGTCAGATATTCAATAGCCTTGTCATACTCTTTGCCGTTGAGGGCTGCTTGAGCGGCATTTGAAAGGTCGTCAATGTCAACAGCACCAATGCCAGCCATTACTTGGTAAGCGCTGTAGAACTTTGTTGAAGCGGTGGCGAAATCTTGGTTATTCCAAGCATCCACGCCTGATTGGCCAAATTGGCGAGCGATTTCGCTGATGTGTGAGAAAATGTCTTGCTTGTTGTCTTCGTAATAACCTTGGTCGGTTGAAACGCAATTGCCGTATGATTCAACGGCGAGTTCCAATGCGTTCGGGACGGTTTCTCTGTATTCTGGCGACATATACACATTGTAGTAGATTTCTCCACGATAGTGCCAAGCCTTGGCGCGTTCAACGGGTTTCATGCCCAAAAACTGTTCGTGATTGACGCACTTCTCAATGGCGGTGACGGCACGGTCATACTGCTTGTTCTTGTTGTACATGAAAGCATCGGTTCTGTCTTTCTTCTGAGCCATCATCACGTTTGCTGTGAGAACGATGGCAAGCAAAATCATTACTTTTTTCATTTCTATTTTAATTTTATGTGTTTATAATTCCTTTGAGTTTATTCTCGTCTTGCAAATCCCGTTCCAAAATTATTCTTCGGTGGGATTGGTGCCGGCAGTTTGTCCTTCTGTTGGGTTTTCAGTCGGGTTCTCCCCTTCTGCATTCTCTGGATTCTCAACTACAGCTTCGGCTTCTTCTTCCATGTGCTCGACTTTGGTGACTGCAGCGATTTGGTCGTTGCCACGCAGGTCGATGAGCTTGACGCCTTGTGTTGCACGACCCATTACACGCAATGTGCTCACGGCGAGACGAATGACAATGCCTGACTTGTTGATAATCATCAGGTCTTCATCATCGGTAACTGCCTTGATGGCAATGAGTTCGCCTGTCTTGTCGGTAATATTGAGGGTCTTCACGCCCTTTGTGCCACGATTCGTAATACGATAGTCTTCCACGTCTGAGCGTTTGCCGAAGCCCTTTTCCGAAACCACCAAGATGTTTTGGTTAGGATCCTCGATGCAAATCATGCCGATGACTTCGTCTTCTTCCGTTGCCAAAGTGACGGCTTTCACACCGGTAGCGTTACGGCCCATTGGGCGGACGGTGTTCTCGTTGAAGCGGACTGCCTTGCCCGAACGCACGGCCATGATGACTTCGTCGTTGCCCGAGGTGAGGCATGCTTCGAGAAGTTCGTCGTCTTCGCGGATGTTGACGGCGATGATACCATTCTGGCGGATGTTCTTATAGGCGGCCAAAGTGGTCTTCTTGATGATGCCCTTCTTGGTGCAAAGGATGATGTAATTATTATTAAGGTAGTCCTCGTCGGTCATGCTCTTCACGTTGAGGTAAGCCATCACCTTATTGTCCTTGTCAATAGGAATCAGGTTCTGGATAGCACGGCCCTTGCTGTTCTTGCCTTCTTCTGGAATCTCGAAAGCCCTGAGTTTGTAGCACTTACCTTGTTCGGTAAAGAACAACAAGTGGTTGTGGTTGGTGGCAGTGAAGATGTGTTCGATGAAATCGGCATCGCGGGTGGCTGAGCCTTTCGAGCCTTTGCCGCCTCTGCTCTGGACGCGATATTCGGTCAAAGGCGTGCGCTTGATGTAGCCAAGGTGTGAGATGGTGATGACCACGGCATCGTCGGCGATGATGTCTTCCATGCGGAATTCACCAGCGGCCGGAACGATTTGCGAGCGGCGTTCGTCACCATATTTTTCCTTGATGACCAGCAACTCGTCCTTCACGATTTGGAATTGCATGTCCACATTTTGTAGAATATCGTGGAAGTGCTTGATGCGCTCGTGAAGTTCGTCAAGCTCACTCGTGATTTTCAGGATTTCGAGTCCGGCCAACTGACCCAAACGATATGCCACGATAGCCGAGGCTTGTGGGTCGTCGAAACCAAACTTTTCCATGATGGCAGCCTTGGCTTCTGGAGTGCCACCTTTACAAGCGCGGATGGTGGCGATGATTTCGTCAACGATGTCGATGGCGCGTGCCAAACCTTCAAGGATGTGGGCACGTTCTTCGGCTTTCTTCAGGTCGAAACGTGTACGACGGACAACGATTTCATGGCGGTGTTCCACGAAGTGTTCAATCAACTGCTTGAGATTCAATGTGTAAGGACGACCATTGACCAAAGCCACGTTATTGACATTGAAGGTGCTTTGGAGTGGGGTCATCATCAACAGCTTGTTGAGCACCACATCAGGGTTGGCGTCACGCTTCAGTTCATAGACTACGCGGATGCCCTTGCGGTCTGACTCGTCGCGGATGTCGGAAATGCCGTCGATTTTTTTCTCGCTGACGAGGTCGGCTGTCTTCTTTATCATGTCGGCCTTGTTCACCTGATAAGGAATCGAGGTGGCGATGATGCGCTCGTGGCCGTTGTGTTCTTCAATATGAGTCTCGCCGCGCAATACGATGCGTCCCTTGCCGGTCTCGAAGGCTTCGCGGACACCTTCGTAGCCGTAGATGATGCCTGCGGTTGGGAAATCGGGAGCCTTGATGTATTGCATCAGTTCCTGAATGGTGATTTCGCGGTTGTCAATGTATGCGATGATGCCATCGACACATTCGCTGAGGTTGTGCGGAGCCATGTTGGTGGCCATACCTACGGCGATACCATTGGTGCCATTGACAAGCAACGTAGGAATCTGGGTCGGCAACACGGTTGGTTCTTGCAGCGAGTCGTCGAAGTTATTTTGGAAATTGACGGTGTCTTTCTCAAGGTCGTCGAGCATTTCTTCGGAGATTTTCTTGAGGCGTGCTTCGGTGTAACGCATGGCTGCGGGGCTGTCGCCATCCACTGAGCCGAAGTTACCTTGACCATCGACCAGCGGGTAACGCAGCGACCAGTTCTGGGCCATACGCACCATGGCGTCGTAAACGGATGAGTCGCCATGTGGGTGATACTTACCGAGCACTTCACCGACGATACGGGCCGACTTCTTGTAGCCGCTCTTCGAGGTGACGCCCAATTCCTTCATGCCGAAAAGCACACGACGGTGAACCGGTTTCAGACCATCGCGCACATCAGGCAAAGCACGCGAGATGATGACCGACATCGAATAGTCGATGTAAGCCGATTTCATCTGGTTTTCAAGGTTTACCTTGATGATTTTCTCCCCACCATTCTCTTCGGGGACTTCTGGGTTGTTGATATTATTTTCGTCCATCTTTGGTGTTTATTTTCCTTTATTCTTTAAGCGTGCAAAGATAATAAAAATTTCCGTTTCTCCCGCATCAAAACTTTATACTTTTATTCGTTTTTCAGTGACAAAAAAGGTGGCGCGGCTCAGTTTTTGTTCTTACCTTTGCAAAACATTTGGGCAAATGCCCATTGTGAACAGTACATTCTGAATTATAATTGATTACCAAATAGATAAACATCAATGGATGCCAAATTTTCACCAAGAGTTCGTGACATTTTGTCACTCAGTCACGAAGAAGCTAAGCGTCTTGGCAGTCCGTATGTAGGTTTGGAGCATCTTTTTTTAGGTCTCCTTAGAGATGGTGGCAGTTGTGCCATCAAGATATTGGAACATCTCAACCTCAACATTGAAGTCTTTAAGATGAAACTGGAGGCTTCGATCAAGACGGCCAGCCCGAGTCCGACGACTACCCCTACTCTCCCACTCACCAAGCAAGCTGAGCGCACTTTGAAATTCACCTATATCATCGCAAAGGAATTCCGAAGCGATATCGTCCGTTCCGAGCACTTGATGCTTGCCATCTTGCACGAAAAGAACAATATCATTTCGCAAAACCTTGAATTTGAAGGAATAACATACGACAACTTCAAGGAAGGACTGATACGTTACAATGCCGAAGTGGGCAAAGACGTACCTGCTCCGAAGCAAGAAGACAAGCCCGCTGCCAACGACATTTATGGCGATGATGACGACGACGATTTGATGGACGAGATTCGTCCGACGGAACGCCCGAAGAAAAGCAGCAACATAAAGAGCAAGACTCCAGTTCTGGACAATTTTGGTCGCGACTTGACCAAGGCTGCCGAAGAGAACCGCCTCGATCCTATCGTGGGTCGTGAACGCGAACTGGAACGTATAGCCCAGATCCTCAGCCGCCGCAAGAAAAACAATCCTATTCTAATAGGTGAGCCTGGCGTGGGCAAGTCGGCCATTGCCGAAGGTCTTGCCATTCGCATCACGCAACATCGTGTGCCCCGCACCTTGTTCGACAAGCGTGTCGTCATGCTCGATTTGGGTGCCGTGGTGGCTGGAACCAAATACCGCGGCCAGTTCGAGGAACGCATCAAGTCGATTCTCAATGAGTTGGAGAAAAATCGCGACATCATCCTTTTTGTCGATGAAATCCATAATTTGGTCGGAGCTGGCAACGCATCAGGCTCGCTTGATGCCAGCAACATGTTCAAGCCGGCTTTGGCACGTGGCGAAATCCAGTGCATTGGTTCAACCACTTTGGACGAATATCGCCAATATATCGAAAAGGATGGCGCCTTGGAACGCCGTTTCCAGAAGATTCTCGTCGAGCCTACTTCTCCGGAGGAAACTATTGAAATACTGAACAATATCAAAGGCCGTTACGAAGACCACCATCTGGTGACTTACACCCCTGAAGCTATCGAAGCTTGCGTGAAACTCACCAACCGTTACATGAGCGAGCGTCATCTGCCCGACAAAGCCATCGATGCCTTAGATGAGGCTGGTGCTCGCGTGCACATCAAGAACATTGACGTGCCGGTCGAAATCACAGAGCTGGAAAAACGCATCGAAGAGGTGCGCAAGGACAAGAAAGCTGCCGTTGCCGACCAGCGGTTTGAGGAAGCGGGCATGTATCGCGCCGAAGAGGTCAAACTGATGGACAAGTTGGAACAAGCCAAGAAAGCTTGGGACGAAAACACACTGTCGCACCGTCAGTTAGTGACTGAAGAAAACGTTGCCGAAGTGGTGGCTATGATGACAGGCGTGCCTACGCAGCGCATCGCACAAAACGAAGGCAACCGTCTGATGAATATGGAAAACGAGTTGGCTGGCACCGTCATCGGTCAGGATGATGCCATCAAGAAGATAACGAGAGCTATCCGTCGCAACCGTGCCGGACTGAAAGACCCGAACCGTCCTATCGGATCGTTCATCTTCTCAGGCCCTACTGGTGTCGGTAAGACCTACTTGGCCAAGGTGTTGGCAAAATATCTGTTCGACTCGGAAGATGCCTTGATTCGCATCGACATGAGTGAATACATGGAGAAATTCGCTGTTTCGCGCCTCGTCGGAGCGCCTCCCGGATATGTCGGTTATGAAGAAGGCGGTCAACTCACCGAGAAAGTGCGTCGCAAGCCCTACTCTATCGTCCTTCTCGACGAAATCGAAAAGGCCCATGCCGACGTGTTCAACATCCTGCTTCAGGTGTTGGACGATGGCATGCTCACCGACAGCCTCGGTCGCAAGGTCGATTTCAAGAACACGATTATCATCATGACTTCCAATATCGGCTCGCGTCAGCTGAAGGAATTTGGTCAAGGAGTCGGTTTTGGCACGCAAGCTAAGCATGATGCCAAGGATGCCTATTCGCAAAGCGTCATCGAAAATGCCATGAAGCGCACCTTCGCTCCCGAGTTCCTCAACCGTATCGATGATGTGGTGATGTTCAACTCGTTAGGCAAAGAAGACATCCATAAGATTATTGACATCGAATTGAAGAACGTGTTCAAGCGTGTCGAAGAAATGGGCTATCGCATCGAACTGACCGAAAAAGCGAAGGATTTCATCGCCAAGCAAGGCTGGGACGAACAATACGGAGCCCGTCCGTTGAAGCGCGCCATCCAGAAATACGTCGAAGACATGCTCGCCGAAACGATTATCGGCAATGAGATGCACATCGGTGACCTCATTTCAATCGACATGGCTGAAAATGGCGAAGAGACCATTGTCAACGTCGTCCATCAAGGTGAGAAAGTGATTGAACCGGCCAAGATTTGAGCTTATGGACTACGACTTCAGACCTCATATCAGTAGCCCGATTTTCAAGGTGATAGCCAAGGCCTCAAAAGAACTTGGCTATCGTAGTTATGTCATTGGAGGCTATGTGCGTGACATTCTGCTTCGCCGACAATCCAATGATATTGACGTTGTTACGGTAGGAAGCGGCATTACGCTGGCCAAGAAGGTGGCTTCGCTGCTGCCTGGTCACAAGGACGCCAAGTATTATGGAGCATTCGGTACGGCCATGATTCACTACAACGGCATGGAAGTGGAGTTTGTTGGAGCGCGTCGCGAGTCGTACGACCGTAACAGTCGCAAACCCGTTGTGGAAGACGGCACTCTCGAAGACGACCAGAACCGGCGCGACTTCACCATCAACGCGATGGCTATCAGCCTCAACGAAAACGATTTCGGTACATTCGTCGATCCTTTTAACGGCATGGCCGACCTTGAAGACCTCAACATCCGCACGCCGCTCGATCCCGACATCACCTATTCCGACGACCCGTTGCGCATGATGCGCGCCATCCGTTTCGCCACACAGCTGCATTTCTACATCGACCCAACATCGTTTGAATCCATTCAGCGGAATGCCGAACGTATCAAGATCGTGTCGATGGAACGCATCACCGAAGAACTGAACAAAATCATCCTTTCTGACCGACCATCCACCGGCTTCCTGCTCCTCGATGAGTGTGGATTGCTGAAACTGATATTCCCGCAACTCACTCAATTAAAAGGTGTTGAGACGATTCATGGACGTGGTCACAAAGATAATTTCTATCATACTTTGCAAGTGCTTGACCAAGTGGCCGAAAAGAGCGATGACCTCTGGCTGCGTTGGGCTGCCATCTTGCACGACATCGCAAAACCACAGACCAAGCGTTGGGAAGAAGGTACAGGATGGACTTTCCATGGCCACGAATTCAAAGGTTCCAAAATGGTGCCTAAGATATTCTCCGACATGAAGTTACCGTTGAACGAGAAGATGAAATATGTGCAAAAACTCGTTCTGCTTCACCTCCGTCCTATCGTGTTGGCCGAAGATGTGGTGACTGATTCAGCAGTCCGCAGGCTTCTTTTCGATGCTGGCGACGACATTGACGACTTGATGCTGCTTTGTCATGCCGACATCACTTCGAAAAACGAAGAGAAAATCAAGAAGTATCACAAGAATTTTGAAATCGTCGAGGAAAAACTGAAGGAAATCGAAGCCAAAGACCACTTGCGTAATTGGCAGCCTCCCGTTGACGGTATTGCCATCATGGAAACCTTTGGCATTCCGGCAAGTCGCGAGGTGGGAATCATCAAGAATGCCATTCGCGAAGCCATCTTGGATGGTGTCATCGGCAACACTTTCGAAGAAGCCTATGCCTTTGTGAAGGAAGAAGGCAAGAAATTGGGACTCAGCGTAGTAAAAGAAATTAGCGAACCAGTGAAGGTTGCCAATAATGGACCTGTTCCGCAAAAACTTGACAACCAATGAATAAGCTAATCGTCGTTGCAGGCCCTACCGCTTCAGGAAAGACCACCTACTCCATTCAGCTTGCCCAAAAACTGGGTACCGTAATCCTTTCGGCTGACAGTCGGCAATTCTATAAGGAAATGAGCATCGGAACTGCGGCTCCTACCGAGGAAGAATTACAACAGGCCAAGCATTATTTTGTTCATCACAAGAGTATCGAAGACAAATATGATGTTGCTGATTATGAACGTGATGCAATATCTCTCTTGAACGAACTTTTCAAGCAGCACAAGACGGTTGTCCTAACAGGAGGTTCGGGACTTTTCATCGATGCGGTATGCAATGGCATCGACCCTATGCCCGATGTGCAGCCTGAAATCCGTAGCAAGGTGGAAGAAATGCTTGCCACTGGCGGCCTCAAAGCGATGCAAGATGAAGTAAAACGCTTGGACCCAGAGTTTTATGCGGTGGTTGACCAACAAAATCCACGACGATTGCAACGCTGCCTCGAAATCTGTTACCAAACAGGAAACACTTTCACTTCGTTCCGACAAAAGCAACCTGCGCAACGCGATTTCGAAATCGAGAAATACGCCTTGCTTTGGGAACGTGATGCACTTGTCAGAAGAATCGACTTGCGTGTGGATTTGATGATGCAACAGGGTCTGCTTGAAGAAGCAAAATCACTTTATCCAAAACGTCAATTAAATCCACTTAACACGGTGGGTTACAATGAGTTGTTTGACTTTTTTGACGGCAAATGCACTCTCAACGAAGCCGTTGAACAAATCAAGATTCACACCCGCCAATATGCCAAAAGGCAGATGACGTGGTTGCGCAAAGATAATAGCTATCAGTGGATTTGCATGGGTTGAAGCTCGTCAGCGTTATTTTATCTTGATTTTGCTGTGACGTGGGTTGAAGGCTTCGAATCGATGACCTTGAACTTGAAATCTTTAGTCATACTGTTGTAGGCGGCATTCAATGCGGAGGTGGTTATCTGATAGTTTTTGTTCACTTGGCGCTTTGGATCGGTCAATGAGTGTGAGAGAAGCCATTCGTAGGTCTCGTCCAAATAGAAGACTCGCGCCAGGGTGGAATGGCTGGCCTTGGGTATCTTGTTGAAGATGAGCCGGCAAGTGTCGCCACACGAAGCCATCGCATTAACTACCTGTTCGGAGCACGACACCGAGACAGCCTTATCGGCAGTACCATGGATTATCCACAGAGGAACGTCGTTCAGTCCGCAAACCGACTTGACGGTTGCACCGCCACACATGGCCATGGCTGCGGCTACCTTTTCTGGATAAGTCGCTGTGTAATCGATGGTTCCATAGCCTCCCAGACTCATTCCCAAAACGTAAAAACGGTTCGTGTCAATTGGATAATGCCCCTTGACCCATTCATAAACCTCATCAACTTTTTTTGGACTCCATGAACTTGAGGTTTGTGGTGCGATTACAATTGCATCGATTTCGCGACCACGAAGCAGCGCATCAATGCAGCCATAGCGCTTCAGCATAGCCAAATTGTTTCCGGACAGGCTCTTGCCATGCAGAAACATGATGACAGGCTTGGGAGTTTCTGCCGACTTGTAATCTTCTGGCAAATAGAGCCAAAAGTCATATCCGTTTTTTATGGAGTCGCGACAGGCAATGAGTTGCGCCCGCGAGAAAAGCGGCGCGAAGATGACCAGTAACAAGAACAATGCTTTTTTCATTGTTTCTCGTAACGCAATCCTGAAGGTTTTATTGCCTTTGCTTCAAAGAAACCTATTTTGATTTAAGAGAAACAAATAACAATGTCATTTCGACCGCAGGGAAGAAATCTATTGTTATTTGTTTCACCCTCACCACCCCAAAAAAGCCTATAGATACCTTCCTTCGTCGGTATGACATAGGCTTTTTTAACGAAAAATAATGAAGCAAATAATGATGTCATTTCGACCGCAGGGAAGAAATCTATTGTCATTTGTTTCAACCCCACAACAAAAAAAAAGCCTATAGATACCTTCCTTCGTCGGTATGATATAGGCTTCTTTTGAAAAATCAAGAACAGATTCTAAGTATCATTTGCCGTCAATGGTTATTGGCGATGATTCTGCGGATGATTCATATTTGGTTCTTGAATATCAATCCGTTATCATTCACGTCAACGATGAACGGCTTTGATTTGTCGATCTGGTCGGACAACAACATCTTTGAAAGCTCGTTGAGCAGTTCGCGTTGCATCATGCGCTTCACCGGACGGGCACCATATTGCGGATTGTAGCTCTCGTGTGCGATATAACGTACTGCGTCGTCAGTGATGCTAATTTGCATATTGTTGTCTTTCAGCATCTTTTGAACTTGCGAGAACTGCATCCTTACGACTTCTTGGATTTGCGCTTCATCCAACGGACGGAACATGATGATGTCGTCAACACGATTCAGGAACTCTGGGCGCATGAACTGGCGCAGTTGGGTCATCACTTCGTTGCGCGACTTCTCGAATGCGGTTTCAAGGCCCAGTTCATCGACGTGTGCGAAGTTGTTCTGGATGATGTCAGCGCCAATGTTCGAAGTCATGATGGTGATGGTGTTCTTGAAGTTCACGGTGCGACCCTTGTTGTCAGTAAGTCGTCCATCGTCAAGCACTTGCAACAAGATATTGAACACATCGGGATGCGCTTTCTCTATCTCGTCGAGCAGGATGACTGAATAAGGGCGACGGCGGACTGCTTCGGTCAACTGGCCGCTCTCTTCGTAACCAACATATCCGGGAGGCGCTCCGATGAGTCGCGACACGGAGTAGCGTTCTTGGTATTCGCTCATGTCGATACGCACCATGGCGTTTTCGTCGTCGAAGAGGAACTCCGCCAAGGCCTTGGCCAGTTCGGTCTTGCCTACGCCTGTCGTTCCCATGAAGATGAACGAACCGATAGGATGCTTGCTGTCCTGCAAACCGGCACGGCTGCGACGTATGGCATCGCTCACGGCGGTGATGGCTTCGTCTTGCCCCACTACCCTTTTGTGTAGTTCGCTTTCGAGGTTAAGCAACTTGTCGCGTTCGCTTTGCATCATCTTGTTGACGGGAATGCCTGTCCAACGCGAGACGATTTCAGCGACATCATCAGCAGTCACCTCCTCATCTACCAAAGGATGATCGCCTTGGGCCACTTTCAGGTCGGCCTTGGCTTTCTCGACGATGGCTTCTGCCTCGCGAATCTTGCCATAGCGCAATTCGGCCACGCGTCCGTAATCGCCATCGCGTTCTGCCACAGCAGCTTGCTGGCGGTATTTCTCGATGTTGTTCTTTTCGCGTTGGATGGTTTCGACAATGCCTTTCTCGGTTTTCCATTTGGCCGATATTGCCGAACGCTTTTCTTGTAACTTACTGATTTCCTGTTCCAATTCAGCAAGTTTCCGGGTGTCGTTTTCACGTTTTATGGCTTCGCGTTCAATCTCTAATTGACGGATGGCGCGTTCCACATCTTCAAGTTCTTCGGGCAGCGAGTCGATTTGGAGTCGCAAACGCGAGGCGGCTTCGTCAATGAGGTCGATGGCTTTGTCAGGAAGGAAACGGTCTGAAATATAACGTGTTGAAAGCTCGACAGCCGACACGATGGCCTCGTCCAAAATGCGGATGTGGTGATGGTTCTCATAACGTTCCTTCAATCCTCTCAATATCGAAATGGCCGATGCGGCATCGGGTTCTTCGACCATGACGAGTTGGAAACGACGTTCCAATGCCTTGTCCTTTTCAAAATACTGCTGGTACTCTTTCAGCGTCGTAGCGCCAATGCATTGGAGTTCACCTCTCGAAAGGGCTGGTTTCAGTATGTTTGCGGCATCGAGGGCGCTGCTTGTTGCGCCAGCTCCGACCAGCGTGTGGATTTCGTCGATGAAAAGAATCACTTCGCCTTCGCCATCTATCACATTCTTGACAACGCCTTTCAGTCGTTCCTCAAATTCGCCTTGGTATTTGGCACCTGCGATAAGGGCTCCCATGTCAAGCGAATAAACAATGCGGTTCTTCAGGTTTTCGGGCACGTCGCGGTTGATGATACGTTGGGCCAGACCTTCCACGATGGCGGTCTTTCCCACGCCTGGCTCTCCTATTAATATTGGGTTGTTCTTGGTGCGTCGCGACAAGATTTGCAGCACACGCCGAACCTCTTCGTCACGGCCAATCACCGGATCGAGTTTGCCTTGTGCAGCCAACTCGTTAAGGTTTTTGGCGTAAAGCTTCAGATAGTCGTAGTTGCGCTTCTGTTGTTGATTTTGCTTTTGATTGTAGTCGTTCATTTTCGGTTATCATTTATTGTTTTTGACGCGCTCTTCCTATCAAATCGTTTACCAACTAGGAATAGTGCATTGCTTTATGTCAAATTGACAGAAAAAAATAAGTAAGTTTAGAAAACTACTTGCCAAAATGACATAATCACTTCGTTGTTTTCCAGAAATACTTGGTGAAGAGCATCAAGATGGTGAAAATCTCAAGACGGCCAACGAGCATATCAAACGAAAGCAGCCATTTGGCGGCTTGCGGAACGGCAGCGAAACTTCCGCTTGGACCAGTGAGTCCAGAGCCAGGACCGTAATTGCTGATGCAAGTCAAGAAAGCGCAACACGAATCCCACAGGCCCATTCCCATGATGGTCAGGATAATCATGTTGACAACGAGGAGCATGATGAACAACGAGAGGAAAGCGACAACACGCTTAACCGACGAATTGTCAACGATTTGGTCTGAAATCTTAATGCTTGACATTCGCGTAGGATGGATGATTTCGGTAAAACCTGTTTTGATGAACTTGAAAAGCACAATGATACGAATCACCTTGATGCCGCCGCTGGTGGAGCCGGCGCAGCCGCCAATCACCAAGAGCAACAAGGTCGGGATGACGAACATGATGCCCCATAAATCATAATCGAAGTTGGAAGCTTGGAAACCCGTGTTCGACAGCAAGGATGTGACTTGGAACATAGCCGTTCGAAGCGTATCGTTGAAGCCTTTCGGGAAAATCGCCAGTTGCCTATCGGTAACGCCGTTGGCACTTGGAGCAAAAACGAAAAGCAAGGCAAACAACACGATATTGGTCACGACAAGACCGACATACCACTTCAATTCTTCGTCTTTCTTGATGACATCGAAACGACGCACGGCAAGGAAATGATAGGTGGCGAAATTGATACCTGCCAGGAACATGAACAGGCAGCAGATATATTCCAGATAGTCGGATTGATAATAGCCGATACTTGCCTGATGGGTGCTGAAGCCGCCGGTGGCGATGGTGGTGAAGGCGTGGCACACCGAGTCGAACAAGTTCATCGGGCCAAAATAATAGAAGATTGCACAAAAGATGGTGAGGATGATGTAGATGATCCAAAGGACGCGTGAAGTGCCTTGTGTTGTAGGGGCAAGCTTCTCGACGTTGAGGCCAGGAGCTTCGGCTGCGAAGAGCGACATCTTCTTTGAGCCTTTGGCTACCGAGGGCAAGAATGCCAACGTGAACACTACGATACCCAAGCCGCCCATCCATTGCATGAGGCTTCGCCAAAACAAGATGCCGTGTGGCAGGCTGTCGATGTTGTTGAGCACGGTGGCGCCTGTCGTCGTAAATCCTGACATGGTCTCAAAGAAAGCATCGGTGACATTGCCGATGGTGTGGGTGAGAAGGAAGGGAAGCATTCCGAAGGCCGAGAACAGGACCCAGGCCAAGGAAACCACCAAAAAGGTGTCCTTGATTTGCATCGTTTTCTTAATGCTACGGCCAATGAAATAAAGAAACAAACCACAAACGCCTGTGATGCAAGCCGTTTGGAGGAAACAGAGATAATCTGTTTCGCCTGCTGTTACGTGATAATGAATGGCAACGGCTGCGGTCAGCAGCAAAGCCGCGGTTTCAATCAGCAACAGCACTCCAAAAAGTTTGGTTTTCATCTTGTCGTTATTGTGGCAATCAGAGAAGAGAAGGTTGGCAAGCCCACTCTCCTACATGTTGCTTTTGGTTATTTCCATTCTTCGGCCCAGCCGTCGCCGTAGTCGAAGTCATCATCTTCATCGGCCTCTTCCTTATAGGAGTCGTCGGCGTATTGTTCAACCCACTTGCGGAAGTTGGCCGATGCGATGGCGGTGATTTGCCCGTCTTTCTCGGGCGATACGGCTATGTCGATTTCGTCGCGCGAGAGTTCGCGAAGCCAGTGTTTCAGTTCGCTGAAACCCATTTCGGTGACATGGTAGCCTGCCCAGTCGCCCGTGGCGGCTTTCGTGGCTTTTTCTTCCGATTCCCAAGCGGGCACATACCAGTTGCCGTTGCTGTCTTCGAGCATGGCGAACATGCCTTCCATGGCTTGCAGCAACCAGATTTTCCGTGTCTCTTGGATGGCGTTTATGAATTGTTCAAGTTCGTTCATCTTTTCTGTTGGGCTTGCATCTTAGCTTGTTGTTTCTGTGCTTCTTCCAGTCTTTTTTGGAAATTTGACTTCTTGACAGGCTTTTGCTTGTTCTTCTCGATGGTGGCGCGCACGTCTTCTTCCTTAATCAGCTTGCGGAAGAGGAACATTTGGATGAAGGTGATGATGTTCACCAGCATGTAGTAGTAGCTCAAGCCGGCGGAATAGTTGTTGAAGATTCCGAAGAACATGATAGGCATCAGATACATCATCCATTTCATGGGTTTCATCGAAGGATTACTCGAAACGTCCATCTGCTTGTTGTTCACGTAGGTGTAGATGAATGTGGTGATGGTCATCAGCAGGCAGAACAAGCTGATGTGGTCCATGCCGAGGAATCGTGGGAACTCGACGATGCTGTCGTAGGTCGAGAGGTCGTTACACCACAGGAAAGGCTGTTGGCGCAACTCGATACTGGCAGGGAAAAAGCGGAACACGGCAAACAGGATAGGCATCTGCAACAGCGCAGGGACGCAGCCCGAAGCGGGACTCACTCCGGCTTGGCGTTGCAGGTTCATCACGGCTTGCTGTTTCTTCATGGCGTCTTCTTCCTTGGGATATTTTGCGTTGATGGCGTCCATTTCTGGCTTCAGCACGCGTGTGATAGCGGTCGATTTGTACGACTTGAATGCGAATGGGAGAAGCACCAGCTTGATGAGGATGGTGAGGATGAGAATCACGATGCCATAGTTCCAACCGTAGGAACTCAGCCAGTTGAAGACGGCGATGACACCATAATTAATCCAGCGGATGAGGAAGAACTTACCCAAGTTGATCTGGAGCTGCAATCCGAGGTCGTAGTTCTTCAGAGTCTTGAAGTGGTTGGGGCCGAAATAGAGCGACATCGGGATGAGGTTCTCGCTTACTTTCATGTCGAGAGGCACTTCGATGTTGGCCGACATGGTCTTGAAATAGCGCGGATTCTCCGATTTGTTGGTCTCCACTTTCATGTTGGCGTTCGAAAACTCGTTGTCGGCGACAATCACGTTGCAGAAGAAGCGTTGCTTGAACGACACCCATTTGAGCTTGTTGGAGACGCGCTTTTCGCTGTCTTTCAGCTCGTCGAGGTGATCGACATCGTCTTTTTTCATGGAGCAGTAATACACCGATTCGCCCGAGAAACGGTCTTGGCTCTTCTCTTGTTTCATCAGGTCAACGCTCCATTCTATGTCCATGCTGTTGGCGTTGGCTGCCAGCACGTCTTGCATTCCAACGGTGTGGATGTCGAACCCCATCATGTAGTTGTCGTCGTGAATGGTATAGACAAATTCCAGGTAACGGTTGGCATCGGGCTGGCCGTTGGCTTGGTCGAGGTTGGCACGCATGGCGATGACCACGCTGTCGTTTTCGCCTACCGTCATGTCGCCACCCGTGTAAGGCATTCCATCAATATAAGGTTGGAAATACAACTGCGATGTGTTGATGGTGCGGTTCTCGCTAAAGAATGCGAGGTTGAAATATGACGTTTCAGGGTCGAACGACAAAAGCGGAAGCGAGTCGTAGGTCTTGAAGTCTTTCAGTTCCACTTGCTTGAGGAAACCGCCTTTGCTTCCCAAGGTCAGTTTCTGGAATTGGTTTTCGATGGTGATAGTTTGCTCCTCGCCTTCCGATGCGGAAGCAAAAGCTCCGAAACGCGAACGGAGTTGGTTATATTTCTGGTTGGCCAAAGTGGCCGAGTCGAGTTCGATTTCCGCTGTGGTGTCGGCGGCCATGCTTTCGAATTCGGCCCTACGTTGCTCGATGATACGGAGCGAATCGAGGGCGGCAGCTTCGAGGCGAGCCTGACGGATAGAGTCTTGAATGTGTTGCTGTTTGGCTAATTCTTCTTTCGAAGGGGTCATGAAATACATCCATCCGAAGAGGATGGCTGCGATGAGGATAAACCCGATTAAGGTGCTTTTCGTGTTGTTCATACAAAAATCTCTTTCTTTCTTTTGCAATAAAGCGGCAAAAATAGTAAAAAAATATGTAATTTTGCCAAATTAAAAGTAAAGAAATGTCGAAGAGTCTTTCCCGATTTTGGCAAGTCGTTGGCACCACGATTTTTGTGATGCTTACATTAGCTGTCTCGATGAATAAATCATTTGGCGGCAATCTGGATGATGGGGCTAAAAACAAGCCATCCTACCTCACTCCATGTTTTGAGGTTAAGGTTGAAAACGATGTGAAGTATGCCGAAGCCGAAGGCTATTGGTCGAGCTATCCTGACGAGGGTGAACCTTTCGGGCAAGTCTATTTAGGGCGCGTCGCCCAGCTGGTGAGCACAGACAGTTTGGACCTTACCATGGACATCTATCAGCCTGATACCGATTCCGATCAGTTGCGTCCCTTGATTCTGTTCATCCATGGTGGTTCGTTTTTCAATGGCGACAAGGCCGAAGAGTCGTATCGCCTATGGTGCACACATTTCGCCTCGCTGGGTTATGTTGCCGTCTCGATGAACTACAGGATGGGCTGGACACCCAACAGGACAAGCATCGATGCGGCGGGATTCCGTGCTACGCAAGATGCCAATGCCGCGCTGCGTTTTCTCCTTCATCATGCCGACCTCTATCGCATCAATCCTGACTGGGTTTTCGTTGGAGGCACCAGTGCCGGCGCCATCACCGCCCTCAATTTGGCTTTCCTTACCGACGATAACAAGCCCGCTTCTGTCGTCGAGGAAGGACCGATAGCCAAACTTCTTCCCGAGTGTTCCGAAACGTTCCACATTGCGGCGGTCATCAATATGTGGGGCGCTGTGTGTGATACCGTCATCCTTCACGACTCGCAAACTTCGGTCATCTCATTCCATGGCGATTGCGACAAAATCATTCCTTATAGCCATGGCTACCCTTTCGTGAAAATGCTTGACAAGAAGAATGACAAGCCCGCCGAGAGTTTCCTTGCCTCGGTCTTGCCTTTGGTAACGCCAAGTCCCGATGCCGAAATTTGGGAAAACCTCGTGCCACCGATGTATGGCTCGTATTGCATCGACCAATATTGCAAAAAACACGGCATTCGAAGCGAATTGCACACGGGTGCCGGCGTGGGACACAGTATGCACGTCGATGAGCATACGCATCAACTCAACTCCTATTTCTATACGATTCAGGAAGCGATAACGCGTTTCTTGCACGATGAAATAGTGAAACGCCCGATTGGTACCAAGAAAACTACCATTCAATAACTAAATACGTTTATTATGAACAGATTCTCTACTCTACGTTCCATCCTCATGGCGGGGATGATGCTCGTCGGCCTCAGTTGTTTTGCTGACGACACATGCGATTACTTCATTGAGATGCTGTCGGCGGCGAGGCAACCGAACTGACCTCCATCACCATCTGGAGAGATGGCAACGAGGTGGCTGTTCTTGAAGATGACCTTGAACCAGGCGCCGAGATGACTTGGGTTGACGAAGTGCCTTGCGCTGGCATTTACGAATACCACGTATTCGCATCCAACGATGCCGGCATCGGCGGTGCCGCACACGACATTGACTCGGTCGGCTACTTCTATGAATTCCCGACAGAAGGTCAGGCTACCATCATGCCTGCCTTTGGCTACATTTACACGCAAGACTATCAGGATGGCCTTTATGGCCCCAATTGGCATGGTTTCTTGACCATTGACGTACCTGAGGCTGGTCAATATGTGAAATTGGTCGGCTCACACTTCATTAATGATACCGATGTGCTGCGCGTGTATGATGGCACCAGCACCGAGGGCGAGATTTTGGCAGAATACACTGGCTCGTGCTTCGACCGCGGCGCCGTGCTCGTGCGTGGCGACATCGATGTGGTTTCGAAATCGGGCGCGCTGACTCTCGAATTCATCACCGGCAGCCAACTGTGCCGTGGCTTCACTTTCTACACCGAAATCATCGAATACGAAGGCATCGGCGAAGCACAAGCCGGCGTGCGCGTGTTCCCGAATCCTGCCAACGATGAAATCTAAATCGAAGGCATCGACGTGGCTAAGGTGACGATTTACAACGCTTTGGGCCAATATGTCACTACCCAAACGGCCTCAACCTTGTCATGCAGCAACTTGAACGATGGTCTCTATATGCTTCAGATTGAGAGCCAGAACGGACAGGTCGTTACCCGTCGCGTGATGATTGCCCACTAATCAGACGAGTCTTAAATACCCAACAAGCCCCACCGCAGTCTATTCCTGCGGCGGGGCTTTTACATTAAGTGTTCGATTGGTCAACGTACCGTTCTACTATGCCGGACAGGTCGAGTTGATTTTGGGGAAGGAAATGTAACTCGCTCTTTTACACACCTCGAAGTTCCATCATAAACTCATCGTAGATGTAGGTGTCACTCATTGTTTGCAGGCCATAGCGAGAGTCGACAAGCATTCTGTACACGTTGCTCTTGTAAAAAAGGTCAAGTGCCCTTTCGCTGCTTATCTGCAATTCATCTGCTATCATTATGATGATTCTGGCTATCTTTCGCCAAAGCACGTTATTTCTCATAAAGCAATGTCTTTTGGATTAATAGTTTCTGCACATACGAAGTGTAGGTAATTATCTATGATTTCCTGATTGCGGAAACATATCTGATTGTTTGGCTTCTTGTATTTCAACTGATCCAGAGCTTGTTCGGCTGTGATACGGCCATTCTCATAGTCTTCAACGGTATCGATAACCTGATCGTTTGCCACACCGCCTTCTACAACATCATAGTCCGTTTTGTCTTTCCCTTGGCGGCAATCGACGACAAACTCCAGCCATTCCATATCATAGGCAGGAAAGACCTTATAAACATAGTTTTGTGCCAGCATTTCGGCTTCGTCGTAGTCATAAATGCTGACTATGCTTTGTGCATCCTTTGCCTTACGGCTGGCAACAAGATATGCCCATTTTTCTGCCTGGCTCTTGAGACGTGTCGTATAGAATCCCTTACCGAAATCCAAGTTTCTACGTCCTGCTTTTGCAAATGGTTCCGCTACCGCCACGTTTGATCCATGATAAACTTCCATTTCCTTATGTTTTATTGGTCGTTATTACTTTCCCAGTTTAACAGGGTTTCAATAATGTCATCTGCAACATAATCAATACTTTGTGTATGCAGCATTTCATATTGTCCGATAAGTCGCTGACGGATAAGGCCTTGTTTTTCCAGTCTTTCTTCCATCTCTTGACCACTGATATTCAGTTTGGCTGCCCCGCTTTCTATTGCCATTACGGCAAAATGAATCTTTCGGTATGTTTCGCTATCCATGGTATTCATTTTCTCAAGTATTATTTAATTCCTGCAAATATAATGTTTTCTTTTTATGCCTTCCCTTCCACAATCCTGACTTCCTCTTCGGCAAGCCCGAATCGCCGGAGGAAGATTTTCTGGCATGATTCCTTTGCTTTCTCAACAGCATTCATAAAGTTACGCCATTGCGAGTATCCTAAAATCGGATACAATTCCCTTGCGCTCCAACATTCCACGCCTTCCACCTCGGCGGCAGCCTACTCAAACTGCCCAAACAACTGCTTTACTTCTTCCGTTTTCATATTTATTATATTGTCTTGATTTACATTTCCTGCCTGTAATACACCTTATAGAACTTGCCCCTCTCGTCCTCGCCCTGCTCCACCACTCTAAACGAGCAAGGATGGCCATTAAAATACGGCCAATTCTGTTTAAGGATGGAAACATCGCTACTCGATTTTTCCCTAACGTCCGTTGTTATCGCCATCTTGGTAATATTATAATGACTGGTTCAACAAAAATATCCAATGTTTCATCTTCATTTATTTCACTCCATTTCTTTCCAATGTTTTAGAGCTTGGAAGGCTTTCGAATTTTAGCGACAAATCGATTTTTTGTTCCAAAAGATCAACTTTTTTATCTACATCATATGTTTTTCTATCAATGTTTTTAATTTCTTGTGAATTGTTGCTAATGTCTTCTTTCATATTCTCAACATCTTTATCAACAGCTACCAAATGATTACTATGGTTGAATACAATTATTCCTATTCCCGAAAAAACAATTGTGCATACACCAGAAATAATGGTTTCTTTCCAATGTTCAGACCACCAATTTTTAACTTTTTTCCTCTTGCTTTTGGGCCTGTGCTTGTTTTGTGGATTTGCACTATTTTCTGGACTATATTGAAGTGTGGTTGAATCACTATATGAAAACGTTTCTGCGGTAGGACCATCTACGGGTGTTTCCATGTTTTTTCTAACTTGCTCAAAATGCATGTTTGGATTATTCTGATATGGTCCGTTATATGGCTTGTTTACAGCATTATTGTTTGTGTTTTTCCTCTTTGGTCTTCTATTTTTTACCATAAGTATTACCGTAATTATTATAACAAGATTCGCAAAAATGTACAAAATTTGTTGGAGCATCAGAAATTTGATCTAATGCAGGGTTGAAGTATTTTTGGTAATCAACTGCAAAAGTTATCCTTTGATCTTTTTTTTGCCTGTCATATGTAATAATAGTATTATCAAAATCTTCAGTCACCTCTTTCCCGATTTTCAATGGTGTCTTTTTAATAATATTGAATCTTAATGAAAGAGACTCCGCAGACTCAATGTCATATGTGTTTTTGATGGATTCACTAACATTTTTCAACAGACCATCCTCGTTTTCCAACTCTGAATAAATAATAAAACCAAAACGAGCGACATTTTTTATCTTGAAGATGCTAAAAATTTTGTTGATTATTGTCTTGTTAAATTCAGTCAAATAGGTTCCCAGTTCACTTTCAAAATTTTGTTCAACAGTATATTCGAAAATGACATCTTTAACGCTGATTGTTAAACTATTAGTATTTAGTCGATTTACTAGACGTCTTATGCCATCACCTCTTTGCACCTCTGAAAAAAACTTCTCATTAAAGGCAGATCCTTCGGAGTACAATATTTCATCTACAATAGCACCTAATTGGTCTTCGACATGGAATCCTTTAGTAAAGCGAATTCCAAAAGCAAATTTCTTTAAAATCATAATTATTTTTTAATTATTATCCTATATTTCACCATCACCTTCCCCGTTAGCAGCTGCTGCATCAGCGACTTCTTGAGAAGCTCGAGCTTGGTTATTTTTATTTTACTTATTGTTAGTTTTCCATTGTCCTTTCCATTATCTTTCTATTCTTTCCACATACCTTTTCAGCATCTCCATTTCCTTGCGCTTCATATAGTTTTCCATGAAAACATAGTCTGGCTCGCCTTTGGAATTTACTGGAAGCATGATAGTAAACGAATTTAAACGATTTGAATTTATTGAATGTCCGTGTCCGAAAAACTCTTCTTGCATGGAAATGCAACGAGACAAAAACACTTGTATGTGCTTGGACATTTCTTGTTTAGGATACAAAGCAGTAACATGACTATCTAATGCAAAATCAAATGGCTGGTAGTAGGCTAAACCTGCACCACCGTCACCATCATTGTTGAGAGTGACACAATGTCCCTCATACAAATTTTGTGTCTCGACAAAAGACTTCAAGCCATTATTTACTTTTCTTGCAGAAACCAAAGGTACAACTCCATCTTGCAAAGAATTCATATCGGTTTGATTTCCTTTATTCGGGTCAAACAATTTTATCAATTTAAAAGGTTTCCATTCTTTATCCTCCAATTTCTCAACACCACCTAACTCTTCGATTTTCTTTTGAATATAAGCCTTATACTTTTCCTTTTGCTGCCTTTCAACTTCTCGCATATATTCTTCCATAAAAGCATAATCGGGTTCTTCTTCTGAAACTGCAGGAAGCATAATATATTGACGCTTCATGTGTTCTTCATTGAATTTATAACCATATTGATATTTCACCTTTTGTTTAAGAATAGTTGACTTGATAAACAGAAGCACGAATTTGTTATCATCATAATGCTTCAAATGTAAACGTTTTACATCATCAGAAAAAATGGCTTCATACGGATGATAAAAATTCTCAACAACACTTCCATTATAATTTACACCCAACACATTTCTGTCCAATGATTTATTAGTATTTGACACAAATTCAGTTATTCCATTATTAGAATCAGTCGAACCAATAAACGGACGATTCCCTGATTTTTGATTCCCTTTGGTAAGGCGAACTCCAGAATCAATCGTAAATATATCATCAATACAGAACGCTTTCCAATTACACTCTTCCAACTTCTTCATAATCAGTCCTCCAAATCAAACAAATACCCGCGTCCGTGAGCAATCATGTTAAACTCAAAAGTGAGGTAGTCGGCCATGGTCTTTTCAAAATCGGCTTCGGTCGGGATGTCCTCGTTGAAATAATAGAACGAATGCAGCCATTCATCTTCGGCTTCAACGGTGGAAGTCACCATGAAGTCGTTGGTGGTATGCCTGCCCATCAGCCAACATTCCAGCAAAAGTTTCTTGCGTTCCTTGGATCGCTCGGTAGGCAGCAGTCCCAAATGCGGAAACACCACAAAGCCATCATCCTTAAAGTCAATGAACTTGCTGTATTTGTTTTTCGGATGCGGACGGTGTGCGGTGAAAACTGCAATCACGGGATTGGTGCCAACGCCGTAGAAAGTCTGAGGATTCAGCGTAATCACACCTTCCAAAGTATGGTTTTCCAGAATATAGCGTTTGTCGATTTTGTCTTCCTTGGTTTTGCCTACCATGGTGCTTTGTGGCACAATCACCACACAGCGCGCATCATCAGCTAACGAATCAAGCAAATGGCAAATGAATTTCAATTCCGTAAGTTCGGCTGTCGTCTTGTTCTTGCCTTGCGAATAAGGCGGATTCATGAAACCGACGGTGAAGTTTTTCTTTCGCAGTTCCTCGGCAGGCTGTTTCAGGAAATCGGCACAAATCAGGTTGCTTTGTCCATCGCCGCGCAAAATCATGTTGGTTGTGGCAATCGAAAACATATCGTCGCGCAACTCAATGCCATGCAAACGCTCTTTCTTTATTTTAGGCTTTTCGGAGCGGCTCGCATTTTTCAACATTCGGTGCATGGCCGCAATCAGGAAGCCGCCTGTGCCGCAACAAGGGTCGAAGACTTTGTCGGTTGGTTTCAAATCGGCCAAATCGACAAAAAGCTCCGTAATGTGTTTCGGTGTCAGCACCACGCCCAAAGTCTGACCGTCGCCGCCGCTGTAACGGATAAATTCGCCATAGAAACGCCCCAAAACATCTTCAGGCGAATTGTTGCAAATGGCAGTGAGGATATTGGAATAAAGATATTCAGCGAAATAACGCAAGGGCGATTTGCCTAATTTGGAACTGAACTCCGACAAATGCGGACGGTTTTTTATCAGTCGGAACTGGTCGAGAACCTTTTCCTTTTTCACTTGCGGCTGAACGTGAACACTGTCCATGTGCTTTGAGAGCGCATCAAAAATCTTGTCGCCGTCAGTCTCTCCGATCTCCTGCGAAGCCGTCAGTAGCTCCGTGTCGAAATTCTGCTCCTGCAAGGCAAGCAGGATGGCAGAAACCACCAAAGGCTTTTCCGAATCGCCCAATTGACCATAGCTACGCAAATCCTGATGCAGTTGTCCAGCACGTTTCAGAATCACTTCCAATTCCGCCTGCTCTACAGTCTTGCTGCCTAAGACCTCGGTGCGATAATAATTGGTGATTTTTTCAGCCGTAAAGTTCTCAAAACTCTTGACTTTCTTGAGAATCTGATAGCCGTTTTCGCTCACGAAAATAGGACGGATAATGATTCTTTCTTCCTGCGTCCCCGAACAGCCAAAGGCAAAGACCTTTTTGAAATGCGTCTTTTCGATGATATTCAGGGCATAATATAAGGCACCGTTTTCAGCATAGTCGGTCACGCTCGATGTATCCATCAGAAGCGTGTCCTCCTTTTCGTTCATGTATTTTGCCTGCTTCGTTTGGTCGGCCTTATCCTCGATGACGATGATAAACTCCCCCGACTGGGCGACAAATTCCGGGAATCCGTTTTTACCCGTTCCGCGTTTCGAAGATGTCTTGAGGGCTTTATTGATTTCCACTATCTGGCTGCCATTCATCGTAAAATCGAGGCCAGCGTTTGTGAGCAATTCCGCCACAATGAAATCGGTTTTCTTTTCGTAATCAGTCATTTTTCCTTGCTTTTTTCAACGGATTTTCAATTCAAAGCTATTTGGAAACAAAAATAAGTAAAATAGTTCAAAGAAAAGGATAAAAGTTCAAGAATATTGAATTTTGATATTAAGATGGAATGAATCAGCAATCCGATTCGGAAAGCCCAAGGCTCGCATTTTCCGTTTTCAAGCCTTACTCCTGCCCTCAACACAATACCGTGGCTGTGATTTATTTAGCATATATATACCATATATTTACCCTTTATTTAGGTTTAAGATGTAAATATATGGCAATTTTATCGTTTGTATATCGTCAGGGCAACATTGTCCCGTTGCCTTGGCTTCCCAAATTCTTATGTTAGTATTTCCTTCCATTTCCTTATCTTTGCAGCCAAATTATCAGTCTTCAATGGATAACACTCTCGATTTCAGCATACAGATAGCGCAGGAATTGGCGCTGTCGCAGCATCATGTGGCCAATGTCATCCGCCTTTTGGACGAAGGAGCCACCATCCCTTTCATCGCCCGCTATCGCAAGGAGATGACGGGCACCATGGACGAGGAAAAAGTGGCCGCCGTGCAAAAACGCCTCGAACAGCTCAGCGAACTTCAGAAACGCAAGGAAAGCGTTCTCGCCTCCATCGAGGAACAAGGCAAACTGACCGATGAGCTAAGGCAAAAGATATTGAACGCCAAGAACTTGCAGGAAGTCGAAGACTTGTATCTTCCGTACAAGCCCAAGCGCCGCACGCGTGCCGCCATCGCTCGCGAGAAAGGCCTCGAGCCTCTCGCAGCACAAATCATGGCCCAAAACATCGATTTCGTGGACAAGGTCGCCCGCCGTTATGTTGACGTCAATAAAGGTGTCGCCAACACCGACGAAGCCCTTGAAGGAGCCAAGGACATCATGGCCGAATGGGTGTCGGAAAACATCAACGGGCGCAACCGCATCCGCAAGATCTTCCATCTGCAAGGCGACATCAGCTCGTCGGTGGTGAAAGGCAAGGAAGAGGAAGGCAAGACCTATCAGCAATATTTCGACTTCAGCGAGCCTATCTCGCAAGCACCGTCACATCGTCTGTTGGCGCTTTTCCGCGCCGAAGACGAAGGCATGCTGAAGGTGAAAATCAAGGTGGACGACGACTTTGTGCTCAATTCGCTGGAGAGCATCTTCATAAAGAACGACAACGAATCGTCGGAATTGGTGCGCGACGCCATCGCCGACTCGTGGAAACGCCTCTTGGAGCCTTCCATCGAGACCGAGATACGCGCTTATTATAAGGAGAAAGCCGACGAGACCGCCATCAAGGTGTTCGCCGAAAACCTGAAGCAGCTTCTTCTGGCGGCACCCATGGGCCAGAAACGCGTGTTGGCCATCGACCCAGGCTTCCGTACAGGGTGTAAAGTGGTGGTCCTCAGCGAGACAGGTGCCTTGCTGCACAACGAGACCATCTACCCTCACCCACCCAAGTCGGACACCGTCGGGGCCATCAGAAAGATAAAGAGTCTCGTTGACGCCTATCGCATCAAGGTCATCGCCATCGGGAACGGGACCGCAGGACGCGAAACCGAGGATTTCATCAAGAGCATCAAGTTCGACCGCGACCTCATGGCCGTCATGGTGAGCGAAAGCGGTGCTTCGGTCTATTCCGCCTCGAAGATTGCCCGCGACGAGTTCCCTAACTACGACATCACCGTGCGTGGTGCCGTCAGCATCGGTCGCCGACTCATGGACCCCTTGGCCGAGCTGGTGAAGATTGACCCGAAATCAATCGGCGTGGGCCAGTATCAACACGATGTGAACCAGAAACTTCTTGGCGAGAGCCTCGACCAGACCGTGGAGAGCTGCGTGAATGCCGTTGGCGTCGAACTCAATACGGCCAGCGAGCAACTGTTGTCGTATGTCAGCGGCGTCGGACCTCAACTGGCTGCCAACATCATCCAATACCGCGAGGAGAACGGCGGCTTCAAGAACCGCAAGCAGCTGCACGACGTGCCACGCCTCGGCAACAAGGCCTTCGAGCAATGCGCGGGATTCCTGCGCATCCATAATGGCGAAAATCCCTTAGACCAAAGTGCGGTTCACCCCGAGAGTTACCATATCGTCGAAAAGATGGCCAAGAAACTGAATGTCAAGGTTGTGGATTTGATTGGCAACAAGGAACTCATCGCGAAAATCAATCCGAAGGACTTCATCGAAGCCGATTTTGGACTTGAGACCATCACCGATATTTTGAGCGAACTGGAAAAACCTGGTCGTGACCCACGCAAGTCCTTCGAGGCCTTTGAGTTCGACAAGAACATCCGCACTATCAACGATTTGCGCGAAGGTATGACGCTGAACGGCATCGTCACCAACATCACCGCCTTTGGCGCCTTCGTTGACATCGGCGTACACCAAGACGGCTTGGTCCACATCAGCCAAATCTGCGACCACTACATCAAGGACCCGAACGAGGTGCTCCACCTCAACCAGAAAGTCCGCGTGAAAGTGAGCGGCGTGGATGTCGATAGGAAACGCATCAGCCTGACCATGAAACTGTAATTCTTCCTATATTTGCAGCGTTTTTGCAATAATTGACAACTGGATTCGTTATAATTGAAACTCATAGCTATGAATAAAATTAGACTTTTCATAATTGCCTTGGTCGTTTCACTTGCAGTTTTGCCCGCCACATTGAATGCGCAAATCGTCAAAGGTGAAGTGTTTTTCGGTGGCAACGCAAGCCAAGTGGATGGAGATGAATGCTTTGGCTACAAGAAGATTGGATTCCATGCCGGTGCAGGCGCCCTCATCCCTATCACCAATTGGTTAGACGTAGGTCTTGAGGTCCTTTTCAACCAAAAGGGAGCCTACAAACGCGATTCGATCACCTACGGCAATGCTTTCCCACATGCCTATAACCTTACCCTTAACTACGCGGAAGTGCCTGTAATGGTGTATTTTACCGACAAGGAGAAGGTCTCTTTCGGCATCGGTGCTTCCTACGGGCGTGTGGTTGGCATCAAGGAACTCGTTGACCGTCAGCCGTCACAATACAAAGACTATGGCGACGTGGGCATTGGCCTTGGCGATGGACAGCTGCATTGGAAAAACGGCTTCAATGGCCCCGATTTGAGCAAGGTTAACGACATCGATCAATTGGCCGAAATCGTTTATGGAGCAGGCTTCCCCGATACCATTAACATCGCTGCTGTCGTGGCCAACTCATGCACCTATCGTCCCCGCGATTTCAACATTTGTGCCGATTTGAGGTTCCGTGTCTGGGAAGGCATCCATGTCGAATTGCGCTACCAATATTCTCTGGCACCGATTCGCACTCGTCTGTTCTACCAGAATGCAACCGAGACGTTGGCCATGAAGGTTAGACAGCAATACAACAATTCAATCACGCTCCGTGTGGTGTATATCTTCAACGAACACCGTAGCAAAGGCAACAAGGCCGAAATGAAGGCCAAACAACAATAATTTGTTGTAGAGACGCGCCATGGCGCGTCTTTGTATCAATTCGTAATTCACAATTAGGAGACGCGCCATGGCGCGTCTCTACAAGGTTAACCTAAATAGAAATCCTTTAAGAATTCATTGTATTGCGAGGTGAAACATCCGTTTAGTTGACGGATTGTAAATGTTTCTTTTACAATATTTTCTGTTGGGCGAAATCCCAATTCCATATTCATCCGATTAGGTTCTTTTCCTTCAACGGGAATGATTTCCATCGTTTTCTGCAAATGTAACCCGACATCATCAGCTGCTTTCAGGAATGCCACCGATTCGGTGACGGGCAGCACAACGGCGAAACGGCCATCGGTTTGTAGCAAACGCGATGCTGCTTCGCACAAATCACTAAAAGTCAACGAAATATCTGTGTGTCGGGCTTGATTCTTGCGGTCGGCCTCACATTTGAAGGAATTGATGAAGAAAGGAGGGTTGGAGACAATCAAGTCGAAGCGTTGGTCGGACTGGAAAGTCTTGATATCCGCACAGATGGCTTGCAAACTATCGCGCCATTGCGAAGCCATAAAATTCTCCGTGGCCTCGGCGATGGAAGCCTCGTCCAAATCGATTCCCACTACCCTGCTTACGCCTTTCTGCATCAGCATCAAGGGCAAGATGCCGCAGCCGGTGCCAATGTCGAGACACGAGTCGGTAGGTTTCGCTTTCACCCAACGGCCGAGCAGCACAGCGTCGGTGCCCACTTTCATCGTCGAACGGTGGTGATAGAGGCTGAAGTGCTTGAAATGGAATGGACGTTGGTCGGACATGGTGTTTGTTTTTTTAAGCCGTAAGCTTTAAGCTTTAAGCTATAAGCTTGTGGCTGAACTGCTATCCCGCGCTTTATTTTTTGAGTTTGTCAATTAGTGAGCCGAGCATTGCTTTGATTTCTTTGACTTCTTTGTCTAAATCTTGAAAGGATTGTTTATTGATGAATTGCAAATCCAATGACAACAGCAATTCTTCTTCGACTTCAGATGCAGATCCAGCCGCAACGTCAAGAAAATAAGCAAATTCCGAATCGGTTCTTCTTCCACAGCCTTCTGCGATATTAATAGGAATGGATGTTGATGCTCGACGAATTTGCGAAGTCATTCCGAAAATTTCGTCTTTAGGAAATTTCTTTGAAATACGATAAACCTGCAAAGAAAACGCGTGAGCACGTTGCCAAACTATAAAATTATGAAAGTCTCTCATATCAATAAATTGTCAAATAAATACCATTGCTATCAAATATCAAAAATCCAAGCTTATAGCTTATTGCTTAAAGCTTTAAGCTAACCTAAATACATATCAATCAACCCCTCAGGAGCCTTCACATAAAGCGTTTTCTTATCGCGATCCACCTTTTGTATGACCTCGTCGAGAATCGGAATCAGGATTTCCTTTTTGCCTTTCATGATCTGTAGGATGGCTTGCGTCGGATATTCGAGCACCTCTTGGATGGGACCCAACTCGCCTTTTTCGGCATCGATGACCATAAAGCCAGTCACTTCATGATAGTAGAATTGCTTGCCAGAGAGTTTCGGCAACATCTCCAAAGGCAGATAAACCGACTTGCCCACCAGATTCTGTGCAGCTTCCACCGTCTTCACGTCTTGCACCGTGATGAAGAACTTGTCGCCACTCATGACAATCTTTTCGATGAAGAATGGCGTCAGCACCTTATTAATTTCAAGGAAGAAATGTTTCAGGTTGGTGTAAGCCGATGGGTCGTCGGCTTCCACTTTCAGTGTGATTTCGCCTTTTATGCCGTGCGTTTTGGCAATTCGGCCCAAATAAAAGCAGTCGTCTTTTTTCATTGTTTCGTTATTTTGTGCAAAAATAGTATTTTTGCCGCTCAATTTTGAAACGACATGCACGATTTTCTCCATTTGTTCATAGATGTGCTGAGAAACAGCATCTTAATCACGGGTTTGGTCATCATCATGATGTTGATGCTCGAATATATCAACATCAACTCGCAAGGCAAGCTGTTTGGCAGGTTACGCAAGAACCGTTTCGGGCAGGTAGTCTTGGGTGCGGGTTTGGGCATTATCCCTGGTTGCATGGGCGGTTTTGCCGCTGTATCGATGTATTCACATAAACTGTTGAGCTTCGGAGCTTTAGTGGCTATGATGATTGCCTCATCGGGCGACGAAGCCTTTGTGATGCTCGCCATGATTCCAAAGCAGGCCCTTATCTTGTCAGGCATCTTGTTTGTCGTGGCTATTGCAACGGGCTGGCTGGTCGATCGTTTCAAGAAAGCACCGAATGAGTCGCATCCCAATTGCGAGGAAGGCTATCAGATTCACGATGAAGACCATCACCACGAAGGCGCAAAGGCTGCCAACGACGAGAAACCGACTTGGCGCAACATGAAGCACGCTTCGGCCGAGCGCATCGCCTTGCTGTTGGGTGTCTTGCTTTTCATCTTTGCCCTCGGTTTCGGTATGCTGGAGCATGAACACGACCACGAAGGCCATGCCCACGACACCGAAATGGTCGTTGACCACGAACACGAAGGTCATGCCCATCTCGACGAACACATTGCTCCACAGTCAATTGAGCCTGCCGCACACGAAGAACATCACCACGAATCGCATCTTAACATCTTTGACGAGCGTTGGATGAATATCGTTTTCGCCATCATCAGCCTGCTGGTGGTCTATTTCATCGCCACCACGAGCGAACACATCATTAAGGAGCACCTTTGGGACCACATCATCCGCAAGCATTTCCTCAGCATCTTCCTCTGGACTTTCGGTGCCTTGCTGCTTATCGAAATCGGTTTGCATTACTTCGACATCGAGTCGTGGATTAGCACAAACATTCTGTGGATGATACTATTTGCAGTCTTGGTGGGCATCATTCCCGAGTCGGGACCGCACATGCTTTTCGTCACCCTGTTTGCATCGGGCGTGGTGCCGTTCTCGGTCTTGTTGGCTTCTAGCATCTCTCAAGACGGCCATGCCTCGCTCCCACTCCTCGCCGAAAGCAAGAAGAGTTTCGTCATCGCTAAGGTCATCAACGCTTTAGTGGCGGCCTTGTGCGGATATGTCTGCTATTTTGTGGGGTTCTAGGATTTGCTTTCAGCCTTCGCTCGTCTTTTTGGGAGAATAGAATTCGTCATCAACCCAATTTGCAACATTGTTTTCAATATAGGTTGCAATACGATTCAACTCATCTGTTTCGCGGATGATATGATCGTGGAATCGCGTCTGCCATGCAAATTCAATGTCATTCTCGTTGGCAAATCGGGTAACAGATTGTTTGAAACCACCTATCGCCACTGATAATTTACCTTTCTGCTGGGCCATTGTTTTCATTACGTTTTCGGCATCATCACCCTCTTGTAGAGACGCACCATGGTGCGTCTCCTCGACAAACGATGTAATTCCATCTGAGACGCACCATGGTGCGTCTCTACCATCAAACGACAACGAAATCACGACAATCAAATGCAGATGATTGGGCATAATCGTATATTTGGGAATTGTTGCGTAGGGATTGTGTTGTGGAATTTTTTCGATACATTTTGAAACGAATTCCCCGATTTCAGAAAGCAGCATCTGTCCATTTTCAATTTCACCAAAATAATGTTCCCGGTTTTTCGTGCAGATGGTCACGAAATAGGCGCCGCCATTATAATCATGCCACCATGCACGCGCGGTTTCTATTCTGTATTTGTTTTTGAATCTATCGTCTGACATAATTCATCCGTTTTCTGTAGAGACGCACCATGGTGCGTCTCTCATTATTTTGTATGTTATTTATCAGAGACGCACCATGGTGCGTCTTTACATCCGATTCATCGTTGTTATTGGAGACGTGCCGTGGCGCGTCTCTACATGTCATCTATTTAAAATTATGGTGCAAATTTAGGAATTATATAATGTACAATCAAAGGTTGCAATCCAAACAGAAAAAGAATTATCTTTGCACCGTCAATTAGGGGTGCCTTTCTCGCGTAGGCGAGATGAAATACAGGCTGAGATCAGACCCTCCGAACCTGATACGGACAATGCCGAGACAGGGAAACGAGCCTATCAAATTTCCTCTATTGATTTATTGTTTTATTAACATCTAAATCAATGAGTTATGTCGAAACGACAAGTTGTAGTTTTCATCACGATGCTGTTTTTCATCAACGGCATTGAAGCACAAGATTTAATCAAGGAAGACAGCATTGCCTACAATCGGGCCTTGGACGAAGTGGTGGTCAGCGCAAGCCGCGCTGAAGAGAAGACGCCTGTCACCTACTCCACCGTCGATGCCGCCGAGTTGCGCAAGGCCAACCAAGGTGCCGACTTACCTTATCTATTGAAGAACACGCCTTCGCTCGTCATCACCTCCGATGCGGGAACGGGCATTGGTTATACGAGCATGCACATCCGCGGGTCCGACCTCACACGCATCAATGTGACCTTGAACGGTGTACCCGTCAACGGTGGCGAGGATTTCACCGTCTATTTCGTTGATTTGCCGGATATTGCCTCGTCGGTTGACAACATTCAGGTGCAACGTGGCGTGGGCACGTCAGCCAACGGGTCGGATGCCTTCGGTGCTTCCATCAACATCAAGACCGATGAGGCGAGCAGCGTTCCGTATGCCACTCTTAGCAGTAGCGCAGGGTCGTTCATGTCGTTCAAGAACAGCCTCAGCTTTGGCACGGGTCGCAGCAAACATGGCTTCAGCTTCAGCGGACGACTCAGCAAAATCATCTCCGACGGCTATGTTGACCGCGCTTGGTCAAATCTTGGCTCCATCTATCTTCACGGTTCGTGGTCGAACGAGAAGAACATCCTGAAAGTCATCTTCATGGGTGGAAAGGAACGCACCTATCAAGCCTGGAATGGCATCCCGAAAAGCATGGTGGCGACAAATCCGACTTACAATCCCGCTGGCGAGATGTATGACCTCGACGGCAACCTTATCGGCTTTTACGACAACGAAACCGACAATTTTACACAGAATTACTATCAGATTCACTATGCGCACAACTTCAACGAAAACCTTGTCCTCAGCTCTTCCATCTTCCGCACCACAGGCAAAGGATATTATGAGAACTACATGAATAACAAAGCCTTAGCCGATTATCTCATTCCAAGTTTTCATATTGGCGACAGCCTGATTGACCACGCCAACGTCATCCAACAGAAATGGGTCGAGAATACTTTCACCGGTTTCAACCTTGCCTTGAACTATAAGGTGGGACGATTCAACAACAACTTCGGCCATGGCGAGAGCCATTTCGTTGGCAACCATTATGGATTGGCGCATTTGGCCGACTATGACGACCCCATCGAGCATCAATGGTATCAAAATCGTGGCGACAAGACCGAAAGATACATCTTTGCCAAGACCAATTTCAAGGCCAGCGACCATATCAACCTCTTTGCCGATTTGCAATACCGTTATGTCAGGTACATCATTCAAGGACACCACGAAGATTTCCGTGACCTTGAACAGAAACACGTCTATAATTTCTTCGACCCCAAAGGCGGCATTTACTTCACCCTCAACGAGCATAACGACTTGTATTTCTCGGTGGCTTGCTCGCACCGTGAGCCTTCGCGCGAAGTGTTTGTGGAAGCCGATGAAGAACAAATCGGCAAAGTACATCCCGAACGCCTCATCGACTATGAATTGGGATACAATCTCAAACACAACAAGCTGAATTTTAGCACAAACATCTTCTATATGGACTACAAGGACCAACTCGTGCTGACGGGCGAAATCAACAGCGTGGGCAATGCGATTATGACCAATGTTGACAAGAGTTTCCGTTTGGGACTTGAATCCAGCGCCAACTATCAGATTTGCAAGTGGTTTGGTATGAGCGGCAATGTCGCCTTGAGCCGAAACAAGATTCTCGACTTCACCGACTATATCGAGGATTGGGACAATGGCGGCAATCACAGCCAATATCTCGGCACTACCGACATTTCCTTCTCCCCCGACCTGATTGCAGGATTGAATTTGGTTTGTGTTCCTGTTAAGAACCTGAATATCAGTTTGCAAGGGCAATATGTCAGCCGCCAATATCTTGACAACACCTCGTGCCAAGCCCGTAGCCTCGACCCTTACCTCACTACCAACGCCGGCATCAGTTACGAATGGGAACAGAAAGTGTTCAAGACCTTGAATTTCAGTCTCTCCGTCAATAATTTGCTAAACAGAAAGTATTGCAGCAATGGATGGGTGTATCGTGCTTGGACCGCAGGCAGCGAATATCTCGAAGACGGCTATTTCCCGCAAGCGGGCATCAACTTTATGTTCGGGGTGACGATTGGGAAATGAGCAAATAAGTCGGATTTGATTTCGGCTAAGCGGGAAACATCATCTGTTGAAATCACTTCCCATTCCACGATGTTTCTCACCTCAAAAGAGAATTTTTCTGACTCTAAAATATTTCATATTAGAAATATATATATATTTGCAGCGCATTAAACATTTTTGCTCAATGCTCTAAATATTTTTATTTAGAACTTTAAACATTTATTTGATATGTTATATAAAAGAATATATTTCAATGTCTTAAAAAATCGCATAAACGAAGAAAGAGACAAGATACAAGTCATCGTTGGTCCGCGACAAGTGGGAAAATCAACCCTAATCGAACAGGTTTTGCAAGAGTGTGTGATGCCTTACGAATACTATTCCGCGGATGATGTCGTCGGTTTGACTCCGAATTGGCTTGCCGAAATTTGGGAGAGCCAGCGGATGAAAATGGAATTGCGGAGCGAGAAGAAAAGGCTTTTAGTAGTCGATGAAATTCAGAAAATCCAAAACTGGAGTGAAACCGTTAAGGCGGAATGGGACCGCGACACGAGGGAACACCGCCAGCTGCTGGTAATCGTATTAGGTTCATCCAGAATGCTCATAGAGAAAGGATTGACAGAATCACTGGCAGGACGTTTTGAACTCATACGACTACCCCACTGGAGTTTTACCGAAATGAAAGATTGCTTCGGATGGACGTTTTCGCAATACGTTTATTTTGGCGGCTATCCGGGTGCAGCGAAATACATCAATGATGAAAACCGTTGGAGAAATTATGTCAAAGATGCCCTTATTGAGCCTTCCATCTCAAAAGACGCCTTGATGAATACGCAGATCTTGAAGCCTCAGCTACTCCGTCAATTATTCGAAATTGGCAGCTCATATAGCGGTGAATTACTTTCACTTACAAAAATCGTTGCGCAATTGCTGGAGACGGGAAATGTCACCACATTAGCCGGATACCTTCATTTGTTAGACGAATGTGGTCTTTTATGTGGGTTGCAGAAATACGCCGAAGACAATGCGCGGAAATACAATTCGGTTCCGAAATTTCAAGTCTATAACAATGCCTTGCGCAATGTCTATTCTGACGAAAGCTACACGCAAGCCGCTGAAAATCCGAAAAGTTGGGGACGTTATGTCGAATCGGCCATTGGAGCCTATTTGGTCAATCAGGCTGCAATCAATGATTTCAAGGTTTTCTATTGGCGTGACAAAAACAACGAAGTAGATTTCGTTTTGGTAAGACGGCAGAAAAAAATCGCCATCGAAGTGAAAACAGGCCGAAGGACCATGAATGAAGGTTTGTCAAAATTCGCCGATGCCTACAAGCCTTACCGTTCCATCGTTGTGGGTTCGGGCGGCATATCCGCCGAAGAATTCCTGTCTCTCGACTTGGAAATGCTTTTCAGATAAATGGATTTGTTTCACCATCAAAAAGCCTAATATTATTTTCAGTACCTTTGCACCGTGAAAAGGCAAACGAACCGACATAACACTATAGTCTTGACAGCCATCCTAATCTTAGGATTGTTTTTATTCGTTTTAAATTTAATAATAGGTTCAGTATCAATAAGTTGGAATGACTTTTCTAAAGCAGTTTTTGAAACTGAAGATTCTACCTTCCGTTCCATCATCATCGATTTCCGCTTGCCGCAAGCCATCACTGCTTTGTTGGCGGGCATCGGTCTTTCCGTTTCGGGCTTGTTGATGCAGACGCTTTTCCGCAATCCCTTGGCGGACCCATCCATCTTGGGCATCAGTAGCGGTGCCAGCTTGGGTGTCGCTTTGGTAGTTTTGCTTGGTGGCAGCGCCCTTGTCGGCTTGAGTTGGTGGTCAACGATGGGCATCAGCATGGCGGCCTTCATCGGTGCCTTTCTGGTTTTGCTGCTCATCCTCTCGCTCAGTTCGCGGCTCAACAGCATGGTCAGCCTTATCCTTGTGGGCATCATGATTGCTTACATTGCGGGTTCAGTCACCGATGTGCTGAAATTCATGGGACAGAAAGACGATGTCCACGCTTTCGTCGTCTGGGGCTTGGGCAGCTTCTCTTCCATCGGGAAAGCACAACTTCCTTTCTTGGGAATCGTTGTCGCCGTTGGTGTCATTGCTGCCTTTCTGCTCTCCAAGACATTGAACCTCTTATTATTAGGTCAACGATATGCCGAGAATCTGGGCGTCAACATTCGTCGCAGCAGCATGTTCGTCATAATGGTGTCGGGACTGCTAACAGCTGTAGTCACTGCTTTTTGTGGTCCGATAGCTTTCTTGGGTTTGGCCGTTCCGCACATCGCCCGTTTCCTTTTCAAGACCAGCGACCATCGTTTGCTTCTGCCAGCCACTGCCCTCATCGGCATGGACTTGGCTCTGTTTTGCAACCTCATCGCTCGTCTGCCAGGTTTCGATGGCAACTTGCCCATCAACTCGGTCACTGCTCTCATTGGCGCGCCTGTCGTGCTTGCCGTCATCTTCAAAAGCCAAAAAACGATAAAATAATCGCTATGAACGAAGTCATTAAGACACAGAATCTTAGCATTGGTTACAACGGGAAACCTTTGATGACCGACATCAATGTCAGCCTCAACGCAGGCGATATCGTGGCCTTGGCGGGTCCAAATGGCGCAGGTAAGACCACACTCTTCAAGACCTTGACTGCCAGCATCAAACCCGTATCTGGCGAAGTGTTTCTGAGTGGAAAACCTCTTTCCGAATACAACGCTACCGAACGCGCATCTTTGTTCAGCCTCGTTCTCACCGACAAGCCTGACGACATGTTTCTGAAAGTGCTTGATATCGTTGCGGCAGGTCGCTATCCTTATATGGGTCTTTTGGCGCGACTCAAGGACAAAGACCGTGAAATTGTGATGCAAAGTCTTGACACCGTTGGGATTACTGCACTTGCCGAACGAAATTTCATCTCACTCAGCGATGGCGAAAAGCAAAAAGTGATGATTGCCAAAGCACTTGCGCAAGACACTCCTATTATATTTATGGACGAACCTGCGGCGTTTTTGGATTATCCTAGCAAAATCGAGCTGATACACCTGATGAAACGCCTTTCGCGTGAGCAAGGCAAAACCATTCTTTTCAGTTCCCACGACCTTGAACTCCTGCTTCGCTATTCCGACCAAATGTGGCTGGTTGCTCCTAAGAAGTCACTTAAGGTAGGAAGTCCTAAAGAATTGGTTGATAATGGTATAATTGACGAATATTTTTCACCAATTTGCGCCAAGGAACTGTTTAGTCCAATTCTTTGAAGCGTTCGTCATAAACATCGTAGAAAAATCTCTTCTGCTTTGGGTCGTATTTGACGTATTGGTCGGTGGTATAGTAATATTCTTTCAGCATTTCATTCTCTACAAACTTGTTCATCAAGTAGTTATAGGTGCAACTGGCATATTGTTTGCCCAAATAGACACCGAAATTGTAGATATCTTCCAAACCAATGGTGTCGATGTTGTATTGGTAATCGAAATTCGTGCTCCAGAAGTCGTAGTCAACCTTTGAGGTGAACTTGTCAATCAGGTTGTTCTCGCTGAACAAGACCGGTTGCCACTGACCGTTGTTAATCTCGAACCACGACGCCACATTGATGGTGTTGAGCGGATATTTGTAACTATAATCGGTGCGGTCGCTGAAGAGGTAGTCTTCATACTCGGTGAGGCGTCCGACGATTTCCATCTGCGAGAGCAAGACATACCAATGCACCGAATCGACAATGATACTATCCACATTTTCAGGAATATAAACATCCAATCCGAAATCGCGCAAGCCTTCGGCGTATGAATTATAGACCACGTCGAGGAAAAGGTCTTGGCTAAAGTCATTCAAGGCTTCGGTCTGCTTTCCGTATTTGACGTTGTACTCCACTTTTACGTCAGCCGCCTCAGGAAACAGCACGGCGACAGGAATATTCTGGTATTCTTCAACAAAACGCTTGGCCAGTTTCAGTTCGGTGTTGCAACTGGTGAAGAGCACCATTGACAAAGCAATCAAAAACAATGTTTTCTTCATGGTTCAAAACAATTCAAGTTGTTCGCCATCGCCGTTGCGACGTGGCTTATCATCGTCTTTACTTTCAATGTTTTCTGTAGGATTCTCGTAAGCAACGACTTGGTTTTCTTCGTTTTCCTCTTCGTTATCTTCTTGCGGTTGGGCGTTCTCGTCAAAGTCATCGGGTACTTCGGGCTGGATTGGTTCGAGCCACGAATAGGAGTCGATTTCTCTGGTTGACAGGCGTTTGCCTTTCGCTTTGTAACTCTTTATTCCGATGAATTCTTCCACATTCAGTTCGTCGTCGGGGAAGCTGTTGCCGGCATCGCTCACCTTGTAACTAAGCAGCAAGCGTGGTATGACATCGATGCTGTGACTCAGATACTTAGCTGCTTCGTGTTCGCCAATGAACGAGGTGCGCGTGTTCAGTTTCGTATCGGCTTCGATGCAGAAACGTTTCAGGTACATCTTCTGCGTTTCGCCTTCGATATAAATGACCGAGAAGATTTCCTCGGCATCGAACTTGCGGATTTCGATGAGGTCGTCGTCGAAGTGCGTACTGAGGTCGTAGCCCGTGACTTTGAATTCGCCGTTGCTGAAAATCTGCAAGATACGGTCATCGCCCTCGAAAGCCCCGATGTATTGTCCGCGCTTGTCAGCATTAAGTCGGCGAACGGTGTCGTCATACCAGATGTCGCGTGCAGTGAGTGTCGAGACGCCGTCTTCGCGCTTGGCGATTTCCTTGACATCGTATTTGGTGAGCAGATTGCCGCGCGCGCTGCGACCTTTCACGGCTAATTCAGCAAAGTTGTAGTCGGTCACTTTGGTCTTCTGGTTGAAGAGTTTCAGCACCACTTTGATGACTTCGGCTTCGCCATTGGGGTTGCAGGTGAAATAGCGCACCTTCGAGTTGGGCTTGCCTTGCGTGAGGTCGTATTCCTTGTCACGAGTGACACCCGTCACGGCGAAACGCTTCACAAAGTGTGGACTTCCTGACTTGCCATCGCGATACACCACATTATAAGTAGTACGGTCATCGTTCTTATGGAATACGCTGACATGTATAACATTCTGACCCACAAATAGTTTCGATTGCAGTTTGGTCACCATGTAAGTACCGTTTTCGTGGAAGACGATGATTTCGTCGATGTCGGAGCAATCGCTCACAAACTCGTAGCTTTCCTTGTTCTTTTCGCGTTTCAAGCCCTCGCCAGTGCACACGAAGCCCTCCGACTTGTTGACGTAGAGTTTTTCGTTGTTGGCGGCCACGGCCACAGCCGAAATGTTGTCGAAGTTGCGTATCTCGGTCTTGCGTTCGCGTCCCTTGCCATATTTTTCCTTGATGTGCAGGAAATAGTTAATCGTGTAATCCACGATATGGTCGAGGTTGTATTTTGTTTCTTCGATTTTGCTCTCAATATCAGCGAGTTGCTCGTCGGCTTTCTTGATGTCGAACATGGAAATCTTGCGCACAGGCTTCTCGGTGAGTTTCAGAACGTCGTCGCGTGTGATTTCGCGTTTCAACTTGTCGCGATAAGGGTCGAAGGCACGTTCCATATCGGTGACTTGTTCGTCCCAGTCCTTGCTCTTACGGTTTTCCATGAGCTTGTAGATGCCTTTCTCGAAGAAAATTTTCTCCAACGAAATCCAGTGCCAGCGGTCTTCGAGTTCGTCAATCAAGATGCGGAGTTCCCACGACAGCAACTCCATGGTGCGGTCGGTGCTGAGTTTCAGGATTTCTGAAACGCCCATGAAAGCGGGATGGTCGTTGACGATGACGCAGGCGTTGGGCGAAACCGAAACTTCGCAATCGGTGAAGGCATACAAGGCATCAATGGTTTGGTCGGGCGAAACGCCAGGATTGAGATAGATGACGATTTCGCAATGCTCAGCCGTGTTATCGTCAATCTTCTTGATTTTGATTTTGCCCTTGTCGTTGCCTTTCACGATGCTGTCAATCACGCTGCCAGTCGTCGTTCCGTATGGTATCTCGCTAATAACCAACGTCTTTTTGTCAAGTTGGCTGATGCGTGCGCGGATTCTCACCTTGCCACCACGAAGACCATCATTATAGTTGGTAACGTCCATCAAACCACCCGTTGGGAAATCGGGATAGAGCACGAAAGGCTCATCCTTCAAATATGATATGGATGCGTCAATCAGTTCGTTGAAGTTGTGCGGCAAGAACTTGGATGCCAGACCCACAGCGATGCCTTCGGTGCCTTGCGCCAAAAGCAAGGGGAACTTCACGGGAAGCGAGACAGGCTCGGCATTACGGTTGTCGTAGGAACGCGTCCAGTCAGTCGTTTTTGGATTGAAGACCACCTCTTTAGCGAATTTCGAAAGACGTGCCTCGATGTAACGCGGGGCAGCTGCATCGTCGCCGGTGAGAATGTTGCCGAAGTTACCTTGCATGTCGATAAGCAGGTCTTTCTGAGCGAGTTGCACCAAAGCATCACCGATGGAAGCATCGCCATGAGGGTGATATTTCATGGTGTTACCCACAATATTGGCCACCTTATTGAAACGACCATCGTCCAACTCGTTCATCGAGTGGAGGATGCGGCGCTGTACGGGTTTCAGACCATCTTCAATGGCTGGCACGGCACGCTCCAAAATGACATACGAGGCATAGTCCAAGAACCAATTCTCGAACATACCCTTGAGGGGCACAACACGATACTCTTGTTTTTGATTGTCAGCGTTTTGAGCGGTATTTTCACCGCCATTTTCCAGTTCTTCGTTGTCTTCAAAATCCATAAAATCTCCTGTTTTTGCAGCAAAATAGGTTTAAAATTGCAAAGATAGGAAAATTATACTATCTCTTGAGAAAAGTGAAATTATTACACTACCTTTGTACCTTATTATATGTCTTATAACACACAACTAAATAATGAATATGTACGAAAGACTTCATCAACTGATTAATGATTTAGAATCAATGAAAAAGGAGCCATTCATTGGCTACGGAAATCCTGACGCCAAGATTCTGATTGTCGGAAAAGAATGCGCAGATCAAGAAAACAGCAACAACTGGAATTTATTTTTCAAGCCAAACTTTAAGCAATGGAGGGATAGTTTTAATACGCATGGATTTGGCTTTAAAGATAATGATGGTCTGTCAACTTATAATTTTGACAATCATTATTTTCACCCAATCTTTCCCTATTACAGGCAACACCACACAATGAGTCAAAAAGATAACAGACATACTTCCCAAACTTGGTATTATTATCAACGGCTTGTGGACATGATTCGAGTTGGCAACGCAAATGAAAGAATAAAGGATAAAGAAAGATGGATTGACTTTTTCAATGATTGTTTCATCACCGAACTGAACGACATTTGTCGGCCAAATAACAAAGGGATTGGCAAAAATGGATTGGGTAAAGAGACTGAACGGCACATCCGTGAGCGATTTGATTGGATGCGAAAAACGAATTTCTTTAACCAATTCCAAGTCGTTATTCTTGCTTGCGGTCCTTACGCAGACGCAATAAAAAAAGATGAAATCTTAAAGAAAGATTTGTTTGGCGAAGCTTATGTGGTGTATTGTGGTCAATTGTCAAGATGGGACAAGCGATTAGAGGAAAAGATTCCTGAAATCTACAAAAGATTGCATTTCTGAGCATGTAATATACGCTAAAAACCGAGTTATCGCCGAGTATTTTCAGGTTTTATATGGCGATAACTCGACTTTTTATATTTTTGCATGTGAAATTTCGATAAAATTGGCTTTATGGCAAAGGAAAACATTGTTGGAAGAGAGAAGGAACAGCAGATGCTTCACGATTATGTCAGTTCTGCAAACGCTGAATTTATTGCAGTTTACGGACGCCGCCGCATAGGAAAGACTTTTTTAGTCAAGCAATATTTCGACGAGCAGTTCGATTTCTATGTCACAGGCATCTACGACAAAAGCAAAAAAGAGCAGCTGGCGAATTTCAATAGGCAACTCAACAAATATTCAGGTGCTTATTATCCTTATGTCGATGATTGGTTTGAGGCTTTTACTCAGCTTCAGCACTATTTGGAGACTTTGCATGACAAACACCGCATCATCGTTTTCCTTGACGAACTGCCTTGGATGGACACGCCACGAAGCAAATTCATTCGAGCATTGGAACTGTTCTGGAACGAGTGGGCGAGCAACAAGCCGAATGTGAAACTTATTGTTTGCGGGTCGGCAACTACTTGGATGACTAACAAATTGCTTGGAGACAAAGGCGGCTTGCACAACCGAGTAACACGTCCAATTCGTTTGCGTTCATTTACCCTGAAGGAAACTGAGGAATACCTTATTAAACATGGTTTTGCCAAAGACCGCATTCAGATGCTTGAAAGTTATATGGTTTTCGGCGGCACACCATTTTACCTTAGCATGTTGAACCCACGCCTCAGCATGACACAGAATGTCGATGAATTATTTTTTTCGGAAACAGCGCCATTGCGCGATGAATACGCCTTCCTTTTCCGCTCCTTGTTCAACGACGCACTGGCTTACAGAAGAATCGTTGAAACGTTGGCCAAGAAAGCCAAAGGCATGACCAAACGTGAAATCATTGAAGAACTGGGAGTTACCGACAATGGCAATCTCACCGAGATATTAGATAACTTGTGCAAGTGTGATTTCATAAGGAAATACAGTGCTTTCGGCAAAATAGAGCGCGACATGATGTATCAACTCGTTGACCATTACTGCCTTTTCTATCTGCGCTATGTCCAGCACGACAACTCACAAGACCAACACCGTTGGAGTCATACCATCGACAACGGCGCAAAGCAGGCATGGAGCGGTTACGCTTTCGAGCAGGTGTGCTTGCGCCACATCGAACAAATCAAGCAAGCCCTTAAAATCGACACGATTCTTAGCGATGTGTGTTCGTGGCAAAATGCCGAGGCACAAATTGACCTTGTCATTGAACGGAACGATCACACAATCAACCTGTGTGAAATGAAATACCGTCAAGAACCATTCAGCGTAACGAAAAAGTATTATGAAGAAATGAATAACCGGCGCGAACTCTTCCGAAAAGCCACCAAGTCAACAAAGGCACTACATCTGACCATTGTAACGCCGTTTGGCATAAAAGACAATGCCCAGGCAAAGGAGATACAAAGCATCGTCACACTTGACGATTTATACAAATAAAGCAAAAAAAACGAGTTATCGCCGAGTATTTTCAGTTTTTATATGGCGATAACTCGATTTTTTAATTTTTTTCATGTGAAATAACTCAAACCTCTTCGGACAGGAAACATTCAACGATGTCTGTTTCTACGCCTCTCCATCCTCTTCAGGACGATAATACTCACTTCATAGAGCAGGTACAAAGGAATCGTCACCAAGATTAACGTCATCAAATCGGGTGGCGTGATGATGGCGGCGACAATCATGATGACAATCAGGGCGTATTGTCGGTAATTTGCCAGCATTTGTGATGTCACGACCTGCAATTTCCCCAAGAAGAAAGCAATGACAGGCAACTGAAACACCAAACCCATGACTAAAGTCAAAGTGGTGAAGGTGCTGACGTATGATTTCAAGGTGATGTTGCTTTCAACCATTCCTGAGACACTGTAAGTGCCTAAAAACCTGAAAGAAATGGGGAACAGCACGAAATACGACATCAGGATGCCGATAATGAACAGCAGATAAACGATGACAGCGACCTGCACAGAGTATTTCTTCTCGTTTTCGTACAAGGCTGGCGTGACGAAACGGAACAATTCTACCAAAATGTAAGGCGAAGCAGCTAACATGCCCAAGTACAAGGCTGTAGTGATATGCGTCATGAATTGGCTCGACAACTCTGTGGCTATCAAGTTGATATGGAACTGGCTAAAAACGAAATCTGAACCAAGGTGATGCAGGGACTTTTCGATGTAGCGATAGGTGACAAAATCCCATTGGCTGGGTGCAAGCAACAGTTCAAAGGTCTTGTCCTTGAAGCAGAAAATGCCAATCGTCAGCACCATCACCACGGCGATGATACGGAAAAGCATCCGGCGGAGCACGTCAAGATGTCCGCCGAATGTCATCATGTTCGGGTCTGTAGCCACTTTATTGCTCGTCTTTTGGCTCTTCAACTTTTTCTCCTTCTTGCTCAGGCTGCTGCTCTGCTTTTGCTTGATCTTCAATAGGTTCGTTCATCCCTTGCTTGAAGCTCTGAACGCCCTTGCCCAAGCCTTTCATCAATTCAGGTACTTTCTTGCCACCGAAGATGAGCAAGGCCACGCCTGCTATGAGCAATAGTTCCGTTGTGCCGATGAATAACAGCGTCATGATACCAAATAGATTTCGTTTGTTTCAAAATTGATTTCCCATTTGCCGTTCTCTGTTGATTCCCACTGGTATTTCTGTGCCATTCTGTCCCACCAGCCTTGGAACTTCGTACCTGTTTCGCCCATATCCTTGACAAGTTTTTCGTAAAGTTCTGGATTGTCGGCGTTAAGTATTTTTGCCAATTCATTCAGTCCGTTTCTTCTTTCAAAAAGTTGCTGAATCTCATTCTTTTCTTCAGGTGTGACCTGACCGACTAACTTTTTCATTGTTGATGTGTTGATTGTTTATTCGTTGAATTGTTAAAACTCTTTCCTTACCTCAAACGGATCCAAGTAGTTGATTTCCTTGATGTCGATTTGGGGCATAAACTCACCGATGTTGCGAATCTCGTTCAGGAGGCTTCGGCTGGCATTGCGTTCGAGATGAGCCATCACGCATTGCTGCCGCGAAGGTGTGTTGATGTCCCACGTCATTTTTCGGTTGAGCCACAGGCAGCGGCGGCACTGATAGGCATCGCAGTTGCGACACAAAGGCGCGTGGCTGAGTTGCAGAAGTTGAGGGTTGGGAATTTCCAGACCTTTCTCCAAGTCACCGACCGAGTTGTCAGACGATGGCTGATGATGGTTCAACTGGTTGAACACCTGCATTCGCTCGTCATAATAGAAGGCTGGGCATAGATAGAACTTGCCGTTCGGGGCAAGGGTGATATTGCTTATACCCGCCTCGCAGTTGTGCATCTGCTTCAGCATCATCCTGTCGGTCAGCAGGTTGAATTGTGGAGATTGGCCCTGCTTGTAAAGTTCAAGCAAAGCATCATGCCATTCGCCCAGCACTTGCTTGTAGGCTTCGATCTGCTCATCGTTGAAGTTTTCCACATCAGTAATGCAAAGGTTGACGCGCTGGCCATTGGCAAAAAGTTTGGCGATTTTGTCCTTCTGTTTCAACATTTCACTGAAGGTCAAGCGAAGAACCAAATTCTTTGTTTCCACTCTTTCAGGGATTTCGTTGGCCACTTCCACATCAGCCTCACTTTCGCCACCAATGCCCGTAACAGGCTTGCATCCAACAGGATAAATCTTCACATTGTCGATGCTCTCGATGACCGAAGCATATTCTTCGGGCAAGGCATAATCGGGAAAGACATACTGAATCATCAGGTTATTCTTCATTCCGAAGAGGATGCCTTTCTTGAGGGTTTCAACCAGAATTAAACTACGCTCTTTCAGCGGATTGTCGGCATGGCAATATGCCACACTGGTATCATCTAATAATATAACAAGGTATTGCAGCATGGCTTAACAGGTTTCGGGTTTCACTTCACGTTTGTTGGCTTCGTATTGCTCGCGCAGGTCTTCCAGTTCGAGTTTGCGGTAGAGCTTGTTCCAATAGTAGTTGTTGGCGCGCACTCTCGCCTTGTGCATCTTGCAGATGGCTGTGGCGCGTTGGAAAACGGTATGTGTCTGTGCCGCATCGAAGTTTTCGCCCTGGCACCATGCACAGCCGCTTGCCACCTCACAGTTGATACACTCCTCGGTGCTTTGCGTCGTGCGGTCGAGGGTGAGGAACGGACGCAATTTGTTCTTGTCGATGCCATCGTGGATGTTTCCGATAATCCATGCTTCCTTATCGCGGAGCGAATACTGCGCAAAACGGGTGCAAGGATAGAGATTGCCCGCTGCATCCACACTGAGCATCTTACCAGCACCACACCAGTTCTGGTTGTCGTGCGGGTCGATAGGTTTGCCTATGCGCTCTGAGAAGAACGAGCAGGCATAATCCTGATAATAGCCTCCATCGATGATAGCATCGGCCAGCTGCATCAGCTGTTCTTCAAAACGGAGGTCGTCACCTTCCTGCCAAACGTCCTCGAACACCACATTGATGTTCACTTCGTGGATGCCAAGGCCATAGAGGTGCAGCACACTCTCGGTGATATACGGGATGTCAGCCGAAGAAATGGTGACCTTGGTGCCGCCACCCTGGAACTGTTCCAACCACAGCGGAATGTTCTTTACAACATCCTTATACGAGCCCTTCTCGGTGATTTTATACACGCGGTTCAAGTCGTGCTTCTTCTCCGTTCCGTCGATGGTGATGCCGATGGAAAGGTGGTCGCGGTTCTTCTTGATGAAGTCCTGCACGGCCTTCTCGTGGTAGTTGATGCCGTTGGTGGAGAAAGAGAAACGGTAGCTGTTGAACCAGTGATGGTTGCGGCGGAAGAGTTCCGTCTTGATATAGTCGCAAATCCTGTCGATAAGCTCGATTTCCAAAAAAGGCTCGCCGCCGATGAAGTCCCACACCACCGACTCGTAAGCGAAATCGGGGTCGGTCTCATGGTCGAGCACATAGTCGATGAAGGTCTTTGCCACCTCCCAAGGCATGCGTTCCTTCACATTCTTGCCTACAAGATAGCAATATTTGCAGGCCAACTGGCAGTCCTTGGTGACGATGAAGGTGATGTTCTTCGCCATACCGGACTGCCAGGAGTCTTGGTTGTCTTTTATCATTAGTAATCGCTATTTGATATGGTTTTTACAACTATTTGTGCAGGTGTATTCACATGTAGATTGGCAACCTCCATAGCAGCTGCCTGCACATGTTCCAGAACAGCTACTGTCGCAATTATCTGCGCATTGTCTATAACAGTCATCAGCACATTGTCTATCGCAATCTCCTCTACAAGATCCATAACATCCCCCCGTACAACTACAGCCCAAAGATTCAGCTTCGGCTATTATAGGAGCACCATTTATTATTGTAAGCAATCCTATTAGAGGCAGGGTTTTTTGTGCAAGTCGTTTAAAGAAGACTCTTCGATTTTGTATTTCTTTGTTTTCCATAGCGTTTTTCTTCCATTAAATTGAACTACCTTTGCAAGTTTTGGAACAACTATAATTACAGGTGTTTCTACAACCATTCTTACAAGTATCTAAACAACTCGTTTTACAAGACCCTAAACAACCATTGTAACAAGTATTATAGCAACCTCCATTACAATCGATAGCTTCTGCTATTGAGAATATTGGATTAATAGAAACAACGATAGCGCCTAATATTGGCAATGTTCTTTGGGCAACATGTTTAAAGAACTCTCGTCGCGATTGCGTTTTATTGATCTTCATAACTGACAGTTTTTATGTAGGGAAGTAAAGTATAGGTGTATAGATAGATTCCTTTCCTGCAACGATTAAAGTTCGTATTATCTTCTATTGCTACTATACTTACAACTTCCGTCACAAGAATTGCGGCAAGAATTAGGACAACTATTACGGCAAGAGTTTTTGCAACCACCTTTGCAGGACCCAGAGCAATCGTCCTGGCAGCGGTATTCGCAAGTGCCTCTACAAGAATTGCAACCTCCAGAGCAATTATAATTGCATCCCAAAGGTTCACTTTCCACAGCTTTCGCAATCATAGGGTTGCTCATCAAAGCCACGGCACCGAGAATCGGCAATGCCCTTTTTGCCGCTTCCTTGAAGAATTCTCTTCTTCCTTGAAGATTTTTGTTTTCTCCGTTTTCCATTGTTAATAGTATTTCTTGCGTCCTCAGCTCAAAGGAACTGCGTTATTCAATGACAAACAGAGCGGAGCCTCCCAAACTTATCCTTATTTCTGGCTGTTGGGTCTGGACTCCCATAAATATTCAAAATAACGGATATGGCAAAGCTCCACTGTTTATGTTGGGTATATGAATACACAAACATTAAACAGTGAAAGCCGCCTCGTCTCATCATTCCTCAATATTTATGCGAATTGTCCAGATTCACAGCCGAGGAACAAAGCGAAGAATGCGCTTTCTCTGGCCAGGCCGATTTTCTCCCGACTTGGCGCGGCAAATATAGGAATTATATTTTATCATTCAGAATTTGTTTTGTTTTTTTTTAAATAAGAAGATACAACATGTTTCCCAAAAACTCAGAATGGCCACACCTATTTTAATTAAAATAGAGCTGCATGTTGTTATTGAAGCAAGCGTCTTTTTCATTGAAAGCGATTTCAAGGAGAAAAAATATTCGTTGAATCAAGCATTTGTTTCGTTGAAATATGGTCAAAGTAAGCAAATTTTCTCGTATTTTTGCACCCTTAAAAAATGAAAAGTAATATAGAATAAAAATAGCAATGAACAAGTTAAAAATCAGTATTTTATCTTTTGCCAGCGTGATGCTGTTTGGCGTGGCTTCGTCATTCGGTCAGCAGCCTCTCCAGCTCACCTTGGACCAAGCCTTGGAAATTGCCCTTTCGGAGAGCAATACCATCAAGATTGCGGACATGACCATCGAGAAGAGCGGCTATGCCAAAAAAGGCAGTTATGCCTCGCTTTATCCTAACATCAGCGCATCAGGGTCGTACCAACGCACCTTATTAAAACAAGTGATGGTGATGGACATGGGCGGCAACCCAATGGAAATCAAGGTTGGTCGCGACAACAACATCAGTGCTGCAGCTTCGGCAAGCATGCCTCTCATCAACGCACAACTGTGGGAAAGCCTGAAACTCTCGGGCATGGATGTCGAGATGGCCGTTGAGCAAGCCCGCTCGTCGAAGATTTCTTTGATTAAGCAGGTGAAGCAGTCGTTCTATGCCGTACTCCTTGCCAAGGAATCGCTCAATGTGATGACGCAAGTTTATGATAATGCCCAGAAGAACTACGAGAAGACCGAGCAACGCACTCTCGTCGGCAAGGCCTCCGAAGTGGATCGTCTTCGTGCACAAGTCACCTTGATGAACGCCGAGCCTAACGTTTCGAGTGCCGAAAACGCTGTGCTTCTGGCCACTTGGCAACTGAAGGCCGTCATGGGCATCGACCTCAATACCGAAATGGAAGTGATAGGCGACCTTACCGATTATACGGATTATATGTTGACTCCATACGTCGTCATGGACGACCTCAGCGGCAACAGCTCGTTGGCTCAACTCGAACTGCAAGGCCGTATGCTCGAATCGACCATCCGGATGCAGAAAAAGCAATATATCCCTACCCTGGCAGCCAGCATCAACTACAACTACAGCGCCATGGGCGATGAAGAACTGCGTTGGTTCCCATCATCGACGGCAGCCCTCAGCCTGAGCATCCCGATTTTTGATGGTTTCGCCAAGCACAATAACATCATGCAGAGCAAGAAGACCAAGGACATGCTCGAACTGCAACGCGAAGACACTGAGCGCAACCTTCGCATCGGCATCCGCAACTACAACGACCACATGGCACTCTGCATCAAGAACTACCAAGCTGCCAATTCGACCGTTGAAGTGGCACAAAAGAGCTACCAAATCACTGAAAAGATGTATGAAGTGGGCAAGGCTACACTCGTGGAACTCAACGATGCGCAGCTCGCTCTCGAACAAGCCCAACTGACACAAGCACAGGCCATTTATGATTTCATGGTGGCACAGGCCAATCTGGATGAAATGTTAGGCAAAGAATAATTGTAGAGACGCGCCATGGCGCGTCTTTACCAAGACACAAACAATAAAGGAACAACAAAATACAACACAATGAAATACACAAAATTAAGTTTAATTGCAATGGCTGCTGCCACCCTCTTTTCGGCATGCGGCAAGAAGACTGCCGAGGAGACAGCAAATGCACCTAAGGCAGATCCAATAGTCAGCGTTGTCACGGTTCAAGCCGAAGACATCGACATCACCAACACCTACACTTCGAATATCGAGCCATTCGTCACGAACAACATCGTGTCGCAAAGCGCTGGCCGTATCGTGAGCATCAATGCCGAAGTGGGCAACCAAGTCAAGAAGGGTCAAGTACTGGCCCGCATGGACGACGTGAACCTCGCCAAGACACGCCTCCAAATCGTCAACGACAGCATCGAGTTGAGCCGTCTCACCGAGCTTTATAATTTAGGTGCTGTTGCCCAAGCCGACTACGACATGGCTAAATTGTCGCTCAACTTGGCTCGCAAGACTTACAGCAACTTGGCCGAGAACACCGTGCTGCGTAGTCCCATCAACGGTGTGGTCACCGCTCGTAATTATGACAAGGGCGACATGTACTCGATGGCTTTGCCAATCTTTGTCGTCGAGCAAATCAGCCCAGTCAAGATGCTCATCAACATCTCGGAAAGCCTCTTCACCCAAGTAAACGAAGGCATGTTGTTCGACGTCACCGCCGAAGCCTATCCTGGCGAAGTGTTCCAAGGCAAGGTCAACCTCATCTACCCTACCATCAACGCCAACACCCACACCTTCCCTGTTGAGGTCATCGTGGAAAACAAGGACCAGAAGTTGCGTCCTGGCATGTTCGCTCGCGTGAGCGCCAACTTCGGTACCAATCACCATGTTGTGGTTCCTGATGTGGCAGTCGTCAAGCAGATGGGTTCGGGTGAGCATTTCATCTATGTGCTCCAACCCGACAACACCGTGAAATACACCTTGGTGGAAACCGGCAAGCGCATGGGCAACAAATACGAAATCATCAGCGGCATCAACGAAGGCGACAAAGTCGTCACCGAAGGCCAAGTGCGTCTGAAAGATGGTGTTAAAGTCACTGTAAAATAAATGAAGAATTTAGAATGCAGAATTAAGAATAGCGCGATGCGCAGTGCGTAAGGCTTTGCCCAATTAGCACACTGAATCATCAATTCCGAAATTCTCAATTCTTAATTCTTAATTCTTAATTCTCAATTCTCAATTCTTAATTCAATCCCGAAATGAGTTTACAAAGAACAGCCGTCAACAATCCGGTCACCACGGCATTGGTGTTCATCGCCGTTGCCATCTTCGGTATCTTCTCGTTGATGAACCTTTCCATCAACCAGTTGCCCGACATGGAGACCAACTTCATCATGGTGATGACTTCCTACCCGGGAGCCAGCGCCGCTGATATCGAGACCAATATCTCCAAGACTTTGGAGAATACCCTTAACGCCGTGCCCGACCTGAAGCACCTTAGCTCCACATCAAAGGAGAACACTTCGGTCATCTCATTGGAATTCGAAAGCGGCATCGACATCGAAACCGCCACCAACAACGTACGCGACAAGATTGACATTGTGCGAAACTACTTGCCTGACGGCGCTACCAACCCCGTCTTGTTCAAGTTCAACGCCGAAGACATGCCTATCATGCTTCTCAGTGTTACCGCCAAGGAGAGCTTGCCCGCCCTTGAGAAACTTATCGACGACCGTATCACAACGCCTTTGGCACGCGTGAGCGGCGTGGGTACGGTTTCGGCAACGGGTGCGCCTAAGCGTGAAATCCAAGTCTATGTTGACCCTAACAAGCTGGAAGCCTACAACCTTACCATCGAAGGCATCTCTCAGACCTTGATGTACGAAAACAGGAACATCCCTGCAGGTTACATCGATGTGGGTTCGAACAGCTATAACCTCCGTATCCAGAAGGAGTTCACTTCTGCCAAGGAGATGGAAGGCGTCATCATTGGCACATTCAACGGCGCTCCTATCTATCTGAAAGACGTCGCAAAAGTGGTTGACGGACCGGAAGAACGCTCGCAAGAATCATATAGCAACGGCATTCAGGGTGCTACCATCACTATCCAGAAGCAGACTGATGCCAACGCCGTGAACGTCATCAAGGGCATCAAGAAAGAACTGAAGAATGTCGAAAAGACGCTGCCTTCCGATGTGAAAGTCAGCATCATCGTCGATGGTTCTGTCGATATCATCAACACCATCAACAGCTTGAAGGACACCATCCTCATCACCTTCCTCTTGGTCATGTTGGTTGTGTTCGTATTCTTGGGCCGTTGGCGTGCAACCATCATCATCATCATGGCCATCCCAATTTCGTTGCTGGCATCGTTGATTTACTTGTTCGCTACGGGCAACACCTTGAATATCATCTCCATGTCGGCACTTTCCATCGCTATCGGTATGGTCGTTGACGATGCTATCGTGGTGTTGGAAAACATCACTACGCATATTGAAAAAGGTGAGAAACCAAAAGAAGCCGCCGTACACGCCACCCAAGAGGTGCAACTTTCGGTTATCGCCTCTACCCTCACCATGTTGGCGGTGTTCCTGCCTTTGACCATGATTAAGGGTACCACGGGTGTCATGTTCCGCCAGTTGGGTTGGATTGTGTCCATCATCATGATTGTCTCCACTTGCGGTGCCTTGACTTTGGTGCCAATGATGTGCTCCAGAATGCTGGTGATGAATCCTCACCAAGGCAAGCTCCACAAGGCCATCTTCGTTCCTATCAATAAAGGCTTGGATGCCATCAGCAATGGCTATGCCCGACTCATCAACTGGGCAGTGAACCACCGTAAGGTCGTGTTCTTTAGCATGATGGGAATCTTTATCCTCTCTGTCGTGATTTTTGCTCCAAACCTTAAGAATGAAATGATGCCGAAGAGCGACTCCAACCGACTCTCCATCAATATCGAACTGCCTACCGGTACGGGTCAAGAAGTGACTGGCGCCTTTGCCAAGCAACTTGCCGAAGACTTCATGGCCATGCCAGAGGTGCAGATCTGCAACTTCAGCTTCGGTCAGGCCGACTCCGACAACGCTTTCGCTTCGATGCGTAACAATGGTACTCACATCATTTCCTTCAACTTGCGTATCGGTACCAAGACCGAACGCCGCAAGGCCGGTCTGCGCTCATCGTCCGAACTTGCTGACGAAATCCGTACCAAACTCAACGCCATGCCACAAATCAAGAAAGCCAATGTTTCGGAAGGCATGGGCGGTATGGGTGGTATGACAACCGTCGTCGTTGAAGTTTATGGCTATAGCTTCGAAACCACTGATATCGTTGCCAATGAGCTTGCATCGAAGTTCCGCGAACGCGGCATCAAGCAAGTCATCGTTAGCCGCGATGAGTACATCCCTGAATATCAAATCGACTTCGACCGCGAGAAACTTGCCCTCAACGGCTTGAACAGCAGCACTGCAGCCACATTTGTGAGCAACCGCATGAATGGTTCGGTAACCTCTTATTATCGTGAAGACGGTGAGGAATACGACATCCGCGTGCGTTATGCACCCGAATTCCGCGAGAGCGTCGAAGACATCGAGAACATCAAGATTTACAACAACTACGGACAGGCCATCCGCGTTGGCGACCTCGGTACCGTGGTGGAAGCCCTCACCCCTCCTCAAATCGAACGTAAGGACCGTGAACGCTTGGTGAAAGTCACAGCTGTGGTTGGTACGGGTCAAGTGTTGAGTGATGTGGTGCAGATGGCAAACGAAATCATCGATGAGACCCCTATTCCTTCTGAAATCGTCACCAAGATTGCCGGTGACTACGAACAGCAGCAAGAGATGTTCGGCGACTTGTTCACCTTGCTCATCCTCATTATCATCTTGGTCTATATCGTGATGGCTGCCCAGTTCGAAAACCTGATGAAGCCTTTCGTCATCATGTTCTCCGTGCCATTCACCTTCACAGGTGTGTTGCTCGGCTTGTGGGTGACCAACACCGCTTTGGGCTTGATGGCCTTCGTGGGTATCTTGATTCTGATGGGTATCGTTGTGAAGAACGGTATCGTGCTCATCGACTACACCACGCTGCTTGAGGAACGCGGTGTGGAAGTGAAGGAAGCCACCGTCCAGGCTGCCCGCTCGCGTCTGCGTCCTATCTTGATGACCACCCTCACCACCGTGCTCGGTATGGTACCAATGGCCATCGGTCGCGGCGAAGGTGCCGAGATGTGGAACTCGTTGGGTGTCACCGTGGCATGGGGTTTGACCGTTTCCACCTTGATTACCTTGGTGTTCATCCCAGCCTTGTACTGCTCATTAGAAACCCGTGCCGTTCGCCGCAAGCAACGTAAAGCCGAAAAAGCATTGACGGCTACGGAAAACATCAGATAAAAGACAACATCGGCTTGTGGACTCGGAGCCAACAACTCCAAGTCCACAAGTCAAACAGTCTAATTGTCTAATTGTCCACAAGTCAAACAGTCTAATCGTCTAATTATCCACAAGTCAAATCGTCAAAACATGAAAGCAATATTTATCGCCTACAACCAAGCCTATTACGAAGAAATCGCCAAGATGCTCAACGAAAATGGTGTCACGGGCTATACCGAATGGGACGAAATCAAAGGTCATGGAAGTGAAACAGGCGAAGCCCATTATGGAACGCACGCTTGGCCAACCTTGAACAACGCAATTCTTACTATGGTCGCTGACGACAAGGTGACACCGATACTCAACACACTGAAAGAACAAGACCAAAAGACACCAGAGCTCGGTCTTCGCGCCTTCGTGTGGAATGTTGAGAGTATGATTTGATGCTTCCTATATTTGGAGCAACAACAGAAATAGCCGACGCTATGAGCCGGCTATTTTGTTGTTAATCAACAATAGTTTATTGTTCAGTGACAATAACTTGTCTGTTAATCAGGCCATTGTCGGTAACGACACGTACAACGTACACCCCCGAGCCAAAACCTGCAAAGCTAATTTGCGCCGATTGGGTATCGGCAGGTTCGGCATCATAAACCACCTGACCCAAGGTGTTCATTATGGTAATATGATGCATACCATCGCAAACCACATTCAATACATCGTTAGCAGGATTTGGGAACAGCTGGACTTCCGGTTCGGCGAACGGATTCACATTCAGGATTTCGCTGAAATAAGCCGTGAGGGTGCGGTCGGCGGTCGTTTCAAAGCTGTACTCGGTCTCTATCGAAACCTGCACTCCGTTTTCCATCCAGTAATCGAACTTATAACCAGACATTGGCGCTGCCAGCACTTTGCAGATGCCAGTCTCGCAATCCGGTAACTGCGCAAATGCCACGGTACCCATTGTCTCGTTTGACGAAAAAAGGGCGATGTCGTAGGGGCGAATTTCCTGATAATCATCAAAATAATCCCATCCGCTAGTTTGAGAGTACTCCGCGGAAGATTCGCAAGGAACGTAAACTGGAATTGTATTGTCAAATCTTGAAGCTGAAAACGTATCAGGATCAATCTCTGGTGGTTCTGATGCCAAAACCACAACAGACGAAAAGCCATTGCAAAACCAAAAACTATATAATCCGAATCCAGACAAAGATTTGCCAAGAATCAAAGAGCCATCGAAGCCATCGCACCATCCGAAAGCATAACCGCCAATCTCTGTAACAGAATTTGGAATCTTTAGCGATCCAGTAAAGCCTTTGCAATCCTGAAAAGCCTGTTCGCCAATTTTGATCACGGAATTTCCAAGAATCAATTTTCCTGAAAACCCATAGCATCCCCAAAAAGCCCACTTACCAATTGTAGTCACAGAATTCCCGATAATCAGCGAACCAGTGAATCCGCTACATTCCTGAAAAGCATAATCGCCAATTGTAACAACAGTATTCGGAATAATCAAAGAACCTGTCAATTCTGAACAACGAGCAAAAGCATTTTCTCCAATTGCAGTTACGGAATAGTTTGTACCTTGATATTCTACCATTTCTGGAACAGAAAACTCACCGACACACACACTATCAGTGCAAACCAAAGTCACTTCATTGGAGTTGGTGATTTTGTAGCATAACCTTTGTCCACTGCTGCAATAGGCCGAGAAATCGTAATCCTGTGCCCAAGAAGCGCTCATGCCCGCAAAAAGGGCGAGAAACAATGTAAAAATGTGCTTTTTCATTTTGTATTTAAATTATTGTCAAAGGAAAATTCTTGGAATCAATCAATTCCCTTCAACAGGCACCGTTACCGGCATCTCTAACGTTCCCTCACTCGTACTCACCGAAAGAACGCTATCGACCACATACTTGGTCATGCCGCGCCAAGGCAAGGCCCCAAGGTATTCCTTGTAGCGAAGTTCCACGAACTTGCCGGCACTGCGTTCAAGCTGTTTGGCCACTTTCTCATCCTTGACGGAGAAGTTGAACTCGTTCGACTGGATGGTGGCGTTGCTGTTCTTCGAGTTGTAGCCCGCTTGAATGAGACGACCCTCGTAAGTCTTGAAGACATAGCCTTTATAGACAAAGAGGTTCAATTCGCCAGCCTTCACACCGCTGCCGAAAACAAAGTAGAACTTGAAAAAGACGAATACAGCAGCTGCAACGAGGAGAATACCGCCCATAATGGCGAAAAATCTGCAACCTCTTCTTTTCTTGGTTTTCTTTTCTTCTGAAGTGTTTTCCATTTTAATAGTTAATTGAATTATGTTACTATTAATACTTTTTATCTTAGCTATCAGCAGGCAAAATTATTGAAAAAATCAATATGTTGAAGTCTTACATTACAATTAAAATGTTTAAAACTTTTGAATCCATAGGACATATATATAAACGGAATCATCTTTCGATATTATAACCGAAAAGACTGATTGGAATAATAACGTTTTTCTGCCAAAGAAAATTTGCAATTAACAAAATTCAGTATATTTGCCGCTCAAATCATCCAAACATTTAGGAAAAACAATTTACATAAATTCAACTAAAAAAACCTATCAAAATGAGTAAAAATCTACTTTTGTTGGCAACTGCCTTGCTTGCCACAATGGGTTTGGCTAAGGCTCAAACTCCTGTCACTTCTTTTTCGGAAGACTTCGAAGATGGCACCCTTGGCATCATGACTACCATTGATGCCGATGGCGACAATTACAATTGGAAAAACTCCTCAACACTTAGTGCTCAAGGTGATGGGCACGACGGAAGCTTGCGTTATGCCTACTCTGAGAGTTGGACTACCGGGCGTCCGGGACTCCATCCTGACAACTTCCTCGTGTCACCTCAAATTGCTGCCACTTCAACATCGGTGTTCACCTTCTTCGTTTGCTCTGACTGGTATGCCTATACGGGTGAGCACTATGGTGTAGCCATTTCGACAACTAGCAACACCAATCCCGGCGACTTCACTACCATCGCTGAATGGGACCTCACCGACAAAGGCACACGCGATGACGACCAAGGTCCCTGGCACGAGCACAACATCGACCTTAGCCAATATGCAGGCCAAAACATCTATGTCGCCATCCGGCACTTCTATACTTATAACATATACCGCATAGACGTTGACGACATTTCCGTAACTGCTGCTGTTGGAGGGTGCGAAGCTCCTTCCAACTTAACTGGCGAATTGGATGAAGTCGAGGCGCAAATATCAATCCGTTGGGATGCTGCAGAAGGCGCTGCAAGTTACAATGTCTATCGTAGCGAAACAGGCGACAACTATGAAGTAATCGCCAACGTCACCGAACTCCAATACGAGGAGAACGTTACTGAATATCACGACTATTACTATCAGGTAACAGCCATATATGACGATGGCTGCGAATCAGATCCCGCGATGACCCCCGAAGGCGAATCCTTCCTCATGTTTACCGTTGGCGACCTCAATGTCACCGAAAACGGATTTGAGGTCAACCTTTACCCTAACCCATCAACCGGCGCATTCAACATCTACTGCGAAGGCATGACAAAACTTACGGTTTACGGCATGCGTGGCGAAACCATCATGGATGTCGACCTCAACACCAACAATTACGTTATCACCAATCTGAGCACTGGCGTCTATTTCGTCAAGATAGAAACCTCAACGGGCAACATGACGCAAAAAATTGTGAAATTATAATAATTATAATGTAGAGACGTAGCGTGCTACGTCTCTACATTCAAACACTATGATTTACTATTTTTCCGGCACTGGCAACAGCAAATATGTGGCCCAAAGACTCGAAGAAGCACTCAACGAAACTATCAGCGACATCGCAACCACAAAAACAAGAAGTTCCGATAGTAACATGATTGGTTTCGTGATGCCTGTATATTACTGGGGCATCCCGAACATTGTCCTCGATTTCCTAAAAGGCTTCAAAACAAATTGCACGCAATACGTTTATCTGATCTTCACTTGTGGTGGCAGCACGGGAGCGGCAGGAAGAATGTTTGAAAAGGCACTTGGGCAAAAGGTCGATGCTCAATTCTCCGTCGTCATGCCCGATACTTGGACGCCGATGTTCGATGTGAGCGATAAAGCAAAGATGGAATCTATACTCGACGACGCCGAACCGAAAATTGACGAAATCATTGCAAAGGTGAAAGACAAAGCCCGAGGCGACTTCAACCGACACAAAGGCTTCTCGTTGCTCACGCCATTGGTTTACCCTTCCTACAAGAGACAGACGACGCTAAACTTCACCGTCAACAAGGAATGTATTGGTTGCGCTCTTTGCGAAAAGCTGTGTCCATCAGGCATAATAAGATTGGAAAACGGCAAGCCAGTCTGGACTTCCGACAAATGTGCATTCTGTTTGGGTTGCCTGCACCGCTGTCCAAAATTCGCCATCCAATTTGGAGGCCGGACAAAGAAACACGGCCAGTTCTACAACTGGAGAGTGATGTAATCATGTCAAGGTAATTACTTTTTGAATCTATATGACTTTTCTAATTTTGCGATTCAAGATATCAGCGAATTTCGTATTATTGCAGTCGTAAAAAAGGATTTTATGAAACGCATCTATATTCTTGCTCTTTTTACGCTTTGCTTGTTACCTTTCCGACAGACAAAAGGCCAAACCATAGGCAAATTCAGTACTTATTACGATCAACGCGAACTGTTGTTTGAAACCTTGCCGACCTCGCACCGCGACATCATTTTCTTAGGCAACAGCATCACTGATGGCGGCGAATGGAATGAGCTGTTTCAAAACCGCCATTGCAAGAACCGTGGCATCAGCGGCGATGTGTGCGACGGCGTACTGAACCGCTTGGCAACCATCACCAAAGGCCAGCCGGCCAAGGTTTTCCTGATGATTGGCATCAACGACTTGGGCCGTGGCGGCAATCCTGATACCATTGCTGCAAAAACGAGGCAAATAGTCAGAAGAATCAAGGCAGAATCGCCACGCACAAAGATTTTCCTTCAAAGCGTTTTGCCCGTCAACGACCATTATGGCATGTTTGAAGGCCACACGGCACGTTGGCAAGACATTCCCGTAACCAATGCTTTGATAGAGCAAATCGCTGAGGAAGAAAACGTCACTTACATTGACCTCTTTTCGCTTTTCGCCAATGCAGAAGGCAAAATGAACCTCGATTATACAAACGACGGTCTGCACCTCATCGGAAAAGGCTATGAAGTCTGGTGCAACGCAATAAAACGATATCTTTAATGGTTATGAGTTATGAGTTATGAGTTATGGGTTAATGGTTAATGGTAATTAGTTATCACCCCATCACCACTCACCCATCACCATTCACCACTCACCCATCACCATTCACCACTCACCCATCACCATTCACCACTCACCCATCACCATTCACCACTCACCCATCACCATTCACCACTCACCCATCACCATTCACCACTCACCC
>CALBNP010000105.1 GCA_937896505.1 uncultured Bacteroidales bacterium
ACAAAATTTCAGCCGATTATGAAACCTATTCAGGATTCATTTTGGAACGTTATTTCAGGCAATTCTACAAGGAAAGCGGCTTTTACAGCACAGTCTCAAACTATTGGAACAGAAGCGGAAAAGACGAAATCGACCTTATCGCCGTCAATCAAAACGACAAGCAGATGGTCATTGCCGAGTGCAAACGGAACCCGCAGCGAATCGACCTTGACCTGTTAAAGGAGAAATCGGAAGTCATCCTGAACGCCCACAAAAAATGGGATGTGCAATTCATCGGGCTTTCGTTAGACGACATGTAACTCTCGTGCTGATTCGCACCTCACGCACACGCTGTCGCTGATGCGGTTGCGCTTGCTGTTGACGAAGGCGAGATAGAGGTAGAAGCCCGTCGGGATGGCGTTCATCAGCAAGGTGCATTGGGTGTCGCTTCGCACGACGGTGTTCAGTTCGTGCCCCTCGTAGTGGCCACCCACTGGGTCGTAGAGCAGGCATACGAGATGGTCGTCGTCACGCGCATCGAAGGCACCACTCTAGACTGGCTGCTACCCTAATAGAAAACGAGTCTTCCCTCCTATTCATCAATCCTAACGACTTCCACAATGCCATCCACGGCACGAAGTTTCTCCATCAGGCGTTCAAGGATTTCTATGTCGGGGACTTGCAGAACTATCTTTCCATCGAAATAGCCTTCCTTGTCGGAGTTGAAAGCGATGTTCTTCATGTTCACTTCCAAATCTTCGGAAATAACCTTGGTAATTTTGCCCAAAAGTCCCATCACATCGCGGCCTTTGACGTGGATGGTGGCCTGCGAGATGCCGCTCTCAATGCCGTTCCACTTCACGTTGATGATGCGATAGCCATAGCGTTGTTGCAGGCTTTGGGCATTCGGGCAGTTGACACGATGCAAGGTGATGTTGCCGTCGTTGGTGACGAAGCCAAATACCTTGTCGCCTGGAATCGGGTTGCAGCATTTGGCCAGCTTATAGTTCACGTTGTCAATGTCCTCACCGATTGAGAGGCATTCACCCTCGGTATGATAGTCCTTTCCACCGGCCTCAATGAGCTCGGGCGTAATCTTTTCCGATTTCTCGGGATGCTCTTCAAATTTTTCCGAGAGGAACTTCTTCACGCCGGCAAGGTCGATTTTCTCGGTCGCAATCTGATGATAGAGTTGCAGCGAGTTCTCGAGCTTGAACTCCTTGACAAGCATCTCCACCACTTCCTCGGTAACGGGGAATTTCCAATTTTTCAGTCGGCGCTGCAACATACCCTTGCCCAGTTCGGCTTCCTTCAGTTCCTGTTCCTTGAGGTAACGGCGTATCTTGTTCTTTGCCTTGTCCGTAACGACGAAATTGAGCCAGTCGGCACGCGGCGATTGCTTCTTACTCGTGATGATTTCCACCTTGTCGCCATTGGTCAGAGGCTGACGGATAGGCACCACGCGACCATTCACCTTGGCCCCGTTGCACGTCTCGCCCACTGTGGTATGCACCTCGTAGGCGAAATCGAGTACCGTTGAACCTTCGGGCAACATCTTCAAGTCGCCTTCGGGAGTAAAAATGAATATCTTATCGGATTGATAGATTTTCTTGTAGGAATTCTCGAACGAGACCAGACCTGGATTTTCGAGCACCTCGCGCACATTGAGCAGCCACTCCTCCGAAGTCGCCTTCTCACCTTTATATAAATAGTGGGCGGCCTGTCCCGTCTCAGCGACTTCGTCCATGCGTGTGGTACGGATTTGCACTTCAATCCACATCTTGTCGTCATACTTCACCGTGGTGTGCAGCGATTCGTAGCCCGAAGCCTTCGGGTGCGTAATCCAGTCGCGAAGCCGGTCGGGGTTAGGTTCGTAGAGATTGGTAATCACCGAATAGACGCCCCAGCAGCATTCGATCTCGTCTTTCAAGGCGCAGCGGATGATGACACGCGCAGCGAGCAAGTCGTAAACCTCTTCGAACGGCACGTTCTTGGCCTTCATCTTGGCATAGATTGACGGTATCGACTTCATGCGCCACTTGATTTCGTAATCGAACTTGCACTTGCCACTCTTGCGTCGTGCACGGCTCTCCACATCGAGTTCGCGGATGATAGGTGCAAGGAAACTATCTACCGTCTGCTGACGGGCTTCCTTGGTGGCCTCAATCTTGTGCTGCAACTCGTGGAACACATCCGGATCCTCGTAAAGCATCAGCTTCTCTTCCAGTTCGGCCTTAATCTTATACAAGCCAAGTCGGTGAACGATAGGGATATAGATATATTTTATCTCGTAAAAATACTTTCCCAAGCGGTCGGCATCCACATCCGACTGGTTGCGGACATCGTAGATGCGGTGCACCACCTTCAGCAGCACCGAGCGCATATCTTCGACCAGCGAAAGGAACAAGATACGGAAATTGTCGGAGTTGTAGGCCACCTTTTCGGTCTTCAGGGCCGAAATCTTGTCGAAGCCCATGAGAATAGTGGCTATCGTCTTTCCGAAGCGGCTTTCTATCTCCTTAATGTCAACACCTTCCTTATAGGTGATTCCATGCAGGAACGACGCTGCCACCGACATGTAGCCCAAGCCCACTTCCACGACGGCGATGCGCGCCATGTCGATAAGGTGGAACATGTAGGCCTTGCCCGATACCATGTGTTTCCCGTCGTAATGCTCCAAGCAATAACGATAGGCATCCTCAATGACGGCCAATTGCGCGGGGTCGTTGACATGCGGACTGATGTCGGCCAGCATCTTACGATAGGCTTCCTCAATCTGCGCTATTTGTTCAATGGAATAAGGCATGGGCAAAAATGGTTACTCGATACGGACAGTAAGATGACGGTCCAACATGGCCACATAATAAGGTTTCAACTCCTCGAAACTACCGTGACGGATGGCGCACCGACCCTTGTAGTGGGTAATCCAGGCGCAGGTCTCGGCTTGCTCGTAAGAGTGCTCGCAAACCTCCATCAAAGTCTTGATGACGTATTCAAAGGTATTGTAGTCGTCGTTAATCAGCAACAAAGCCTTCTCGTTTTCAACGAGTTCATCGGTCATCGTTTCGGAATATTCCTGTTCCTTGTTCATGAATCATCTTTCTTATCAGCGGTAAAAATACGTTTTTTATTGCAATAATCAGCCATAAAATCAACAAAAGAGAAAATTTCTTACTTTTGCCCATCGTTTTTCCCACTCAAGGAATGCAAAACAGATTCATAAAGAATATCATCTTCCTGCTGTTTCTCAATCTTTTGGTGAAACCGTTTTGGATTTTGGGCATCGACCGTGAAGTCCAGAACATGCTTGGCGACACGTCGTATGGTCTTTACCAAGCCATTTTCAATTTCTCGTACCTGTTTTACATCATCCTCGACCTTGGCATCACCAACTTCAACAGCCGCACCATCGCGCAAGACCAAAAGGCACTGAACAAGTATTTCGCGAGTCTCACCGAAGTGAAACTTTTCTTGGGTCTCGTCTATGCCGCCATTGTGTTTGCCGTCGGTTACCTCAGCGGGTTCCGCGAAGGATTCGAGCTCAAGTTGCTGTTTTGGTGCGTCTTGAACCAGATTTTGCTTTCGTTCGTCTTATTTCTCAGGTCCAACATTCAAGGCTTGTTGCTGTTCAAGACCGACAGTTTCCTTTCGGTCTTCGACCGTCTTCTTGCCATATTCCTCATGAGCATGATTCTATGGACAGGATGGTTCCCGAGAGAGAAATTCACCATCGTGTGGTATCTGCAAGCCCAAACCGTTGCCTATATCTTCACTATCGTTTTCGCCTTGGCCATCGTAGTGAGGCACCTCGACGAGTGCCATTTCAAGATCGACACACAGTTCTTCTGCCACATCATCAAGCAGAGTCTCCCCTTTGCCGTGCTTGTGCTGCTGATGAGTGTCTATAGCCGCATCGAGCCCGTGTTGCTCAAGCTCTTGCTCGACGATGGAGGCATGCAAGCCGGCATCTACAGCCGTTCCTATCGCTTGTTCGACGCAGGCAACAACATCTCAAACCTGTTTGCAGTCTTCCTGCTGCCCATGTTCGCCTCGACCATCGCCAAGAAGGAAAGCCTCAGCGGATTGGTGAAATCGTCGTTCAGCCTCATTGTCGCCATGACGGGCATCATCGCCATCATGTGCATCTTCTACAGCGACGAAATCATGCAGCTTCTCTACAAGCCTGAGCTACATGAAACCGAAGCCGCCTATCTGCAACGCATCGAGAGCTACTCCACCATCTTCCCCTTGCTGATGGGAAGTTTCTTCTGCCTCTCCACGACCTACGTCTTCGGTACCTTGCTTACGGCCAACGGCAGCCTGAAGCAGCTCAACATCGTGGCAGCGTCCGGCGTGATTATCAACATCTTACTCAACCTAATTTTCATTCCCATGTTCAAGGCGATGGGTGCCGCCTGCACTAGCCTTTGCGTGCAAGCCCTTACCGCCACGCTGCAATACATCATCTCGAAACGTATCCTCAAGTTCGAGCTTGGAGGAAAATACTGGTTCCACATCATCCTGTTTGCCGCAAGCATTGCCCTATGCACCTATCTGCTCAAGTTCCTCAACCTAAACTGGATGGTTTGCTTCGGCATCAGCTTCGTGGTCAATTGCGGACTCATCTTTGCCACACGGCTGTTGAGCATCAAGGAAATCGCCGCTCTCGTGCTGCCCAACGCAAAAAATGCGTAAAACATAGATTTTCAATTGTCAGTTCAACATAATTCCTTATTTTTGTCACTTTGATACATAATCCAATATGGAAGAGCAACAACATAATTCATACAATTCCAAATACTTATGCAAGTTATTGATTGAATACAGAAAACCCGTATTCATCATTTTGGCCATTGCGGCCTTGTTTGCCATAGTATTCAGCATGCCATTTTTCATCACTCCGCTGTATAAATCAACGGCCATCATCTACCCTACATCTTCCAACTCAATCTCCAAGGTGTTGATTAGCACGACCTACCAGTCGGAGAAAGACATCATGAACTTTGGCGAAGACGAGCAGACCGAGCAGATGTTGCAGGTACTCAACTCGAACCGTGTACGCGACAAGGTCATCGAGCGTTTCGACTTGATGAACCATTACGACATCAAGGCCGACAGCAAATACCCTTACACGAAACTCAACAAGCTGTATGACAGCCGAATCAAGTTCCGCCGCACTGAATATAACGCCGTCAAGATCACCGTCCTAGATGCCGATGCCGCCTTGGCAGCACAGATGGCCAACGACATCACCGAGATTTTCGACAGCACGATGAACCAGATGCAGAAGGAAGTCGCTACGCAAGCCTTCCGTTTGGTGGAAGACGAATACAACACCCTCTGCGCCGAGATGGCCCAACTTGAAGACTCGCTCAATACCTTGCGCAAGCTTGGAGTCTTCGACTACGAATCGCAAGTTGAGATGCTGAGCCAACAGTTAGCCATCGAGCTTGGAAAAGGCAACACGCAAGGTGTCAGCAACATACAGAAGCAACTCGACATCATTGCCGAATACGGAGGCGCTTCATACGCCATCAACGAGCGTTTGGACAACGACCGTCTGCAACTCTCCTTGGTGAAATCGAAATACGAAGAAGCCAAGGTGGATGCTACTGAATACATCCCTCACAAGTTCGTTGTGACCTCAGCCTTCCAAGCCGAGCGGAAGAGCTACCCTGTGCGTTGGATCATCGTCACGGTCACGCTGCTAAGCACCTTCTTATTATTAATTCTCTGCATCGTGGTCTTCGACCGCTACAAGAACTTTTTTCTGCGCGAGGCCACGAAAGAAAAGGCCTCCAAAAACCAAGACAAGAAGTGAGATAAGCAAAAAGACAAAAATCATCAACACAAACGAAACAATACAAAACACAATGGATAACAATTTCAACAATTTTTCATTAGTTCAACTCATCCTGAAATGGAAATGGCACATCATCATCATCACCTTAGCAGCAGCCATCTGTGGTGCCGTGTTTTCCAGTTCGGCATTCATCACGCCACTCTACAAGTCGGAAGCCGTGGCCTACCCTGCCAACATCAACCCCTATTCCGATGAAAGCGAGACCGAGCAGATGCTCCAAATCATCAATTCGCAATCCATCATGGATTCCATCATCGAGAAATACGACCTTTGGACCGACTACAAGATTGACCGCAACAACATGTTTGCTAAGACCTACATAATCAACGAATACCAAAGCAAGATCAAGATTTCGAAGACGCCTTACGAAGCCGTGTCGATTACGGTCTCCGACAAGGACCCATTCGTTGCTTGCAACATTGCCAAGGACATCCTCAACTTCTACGACCAAAAAGTTCAAGACATCCACAAGAAGAAGAACAGAGAAGTTGTTGAAATGTATGCCTACCAACTGAAGCAGAAACAAGCCGGCATCGACTCGCTGATGCAGCAACTCAGCAACCTTTCAACACAATACGGCGTATTGGACTATCCCGGACAATCACGCGAAGTGACCCGTGGTTTCCTCAGCGGCTCGGCAAAAGCCAGCGAACTGAAGGACAACATGGCACAATATGGTCCACAAACCATCGACCTCGCTGCCAAAATCGAAGCTGAAGCTGTATCATACACCGAAATCAAAGCCGATTACGAACAAGAGCTTCGCTTCTTGAATTCAGACTTCACCTATTCCAACATCGTCACCGAGCCATTCCCATCCGACAAGAAGGCCTACCCTGTGCGTTGGGTGATTGTCGCCCTCTGCGGATTAGGCGCATTCCTCATCTCCGTATTGGCCATTTTCGTCATCGAAAACCGCAAACGCTTCGTCGAAGGAAAATAATCAGCCGTGGAAAAGAAGGCTAAAATAGCTTGGCTCTATGTCATCGCTGCAGTTTTCATTGCGGCAAGCCTCTTCTTTGTGGTGAAGAAGAACACCTATCTGTTCTTTGCCCTACCCGTTGTATTAGGTGTGCTGTTGCTTTACATCTTCTCGTTAGACAAAGTGATGTTGCTCACCAGTTTCTGCGTTCCGCTTTCCGTTATCCTCGACAAGTTCAGCGATGCGGGATTGGCGATTTCGCTTCCTGCCGAGCCTTTGTTGATAGGCATACTTATTCTCTTCGTAGCCAAGCTGCTCTATGACGGCCAATACGACAGGCGTGTTTCGAGGCACCCCATCTCCATTGTCATCTACTGCATGTTCATCTGGATGATTGTCACCACGATAACCAGCGAGTTACCCATCGTTTCACTGAAGTTCATGCTTTCCAAGCTCTGGTTCATTGTCCCTTCCTTCTTCCTCTGTTCCATCATGTTCAAGAAGCCGAAGAACATCGACCTATTCATCTGGCTCTACATCGCTTCGTTGTGCATCGTTTGCGTCTATACCATCATCCACCATGCCATGTTCGGCTTTGATGGCAACTCGGCCCACTGGGTGATGACGCCTTTCTACAACGACCACACTGCATACGGTGCCGCCTTGGCCATCTACCTCATTCTGGCACTTACCTACGTATTCCTTCCAGGCATCAAGAAATCGAGAAGGATTCTTATTATCGGCGTGGTTGCCTTGCTGAGTCTCGCACTCGTCCTTTCAAACTGCCGCGCTGCATGGCTTAGTGTGATTGCCGCCGTTGGCGTGCTAGCCTGCGTCCTGCTGAAAATCAAATTCCGTTGGATTGCCACGGTCGTAGTGGTCTTAGTTGGCCTTTTCCTTGTTTTCCAAAACCAAATCATCGATGCCATGGAGAAGAACAACCAAGATGCCTCAGGCAATTTCGTCGAAAACGTGCAATCCATCACCAATATCTCGACCGACGCCTCCAATTTGGAACGTCTCAACCGTTGGCAATCAGCGTTCAGGCTTTTCAACGAGCGTCCGTTATTCGGATGGGGTCCAGGCACTTACCAATTCGTGTATGCACCTTACCAGATGTCGAAAGAGAAGACCATCATCAGCACCAATGCAGGAGATGGAGGCAATGCCCACTCTGAGTATTTCGGTCCGTTGGCCGAGCAAGGCATCATCGGGTCGCTGTTAGTGCTCGTTCTGGTCATCATCACTGTCTATTCAGGTTTGAAGACCTACCATCGTGCGAAGAACAAGAAAGCCAAGATTTTGGTTTTGGGCGCCACCCTCGCCTTCATCAGTTATTTCATCCATGGCTTGCTGAACAACTTCCTCGACACCGACAAGCTTTCCGTTCCCGTATGGGGTTGCGCAGCATTGATAGTGGCCATCGACCTTTTCTATGCCGACAAAGAAGAATTTGTTGAAGAAGCCGAAAGCCCAACGGCAGAGAAATGAACCTTACACGGAAACTTATCAGCCACTATACCGACTATCTCAAGTTGGAACTATCGCTTTCTGACAACAGCGTCGAAGCCTACATGCACGACGTTGACTTGTTCCTGCAATATCTTGAAGCAGAGCATCTTTCGGTTGACATCAACGACATCAAGCTTCAAACCATAGAAAACTTCTTCGCTTATCTCTTCGACCTCAACATTGGAGCCACATCGCAAGCGCGAATTCTCTCAGGACTGAAGTCGTTCTATCGCTACCTGATTTCGGAAGGCATCACCGAAATCGACCCTACCATCCTCATCTCCTCTCCCACTTTAGGGCGACATTTGCCCGAGGTGCTCAGTTACGAGGAAATCCAGAAGATGATTGACAGCATCGACCTCAGCCAACCCAATGGACATCGCAACAAAGCCATGATTGAAGTGCTTTACGGCTGCGGACTGCGTGTCTCCGAACTCACCAACTTGCAAATCAGCGACATATTTAAAGACGATGGTTTCTTGCGAATCATCGGGAAAGGCAACAAGGAAAGGCTAGTCCCTATTGGCGACAACAGTCTGAGAATACTTTTCCAATACATAGATGGAGCCCGTGTCCACATCAATGTAAAGCCCAAATTCACTGATACAGTCTTCCTCAACAGCCGCGGCACATCGCTGACACGGCAAATGGTTTTCCTCATCGTGAAAGACCTTGCCGAGCAAAACGGCATCAAGATAAGCATCAGTCCGCACACCTTCCGCCACAGCTTTGCGACCCACCTCCTGGAAGGCGGCGCCAACCTTCTGGCTGTCCAAATGATGCTAGGCCATGCCAGCGTGAGCACGACAGAGATCTACACCCATATCTCCGACGACATTCTGCGCGACACGATGATCAGCTATCATCCCAGGTTTAAGAATCATTGACATTATAATAATAAACGATATAATGGTTATGGGTTATGAGTTATGGGTTATGAGTTATCGGTTGTCAGTTGTCAGTTTACTCATCATTTTTCACCCATCACCTTTCACCCATCACCTTTCACCCAATGTAAACTAATTTTGCACACATACTTTGAATTTTGCTTACCTTTGCGGAAAATTTATGGCTATGGATGCAACACGATTCGAATTTCTCGACAAACTACGTGCCGACCGCTTTTTCCTGTTGGCCGGTCCCTGTGTCATTGAAGACGAGACCTCTCCATTTCACATTGCCGAAACGCTAAAGACGATTACGGAGAGACTCTCAATCCCGTTGGTTTTCAAAGGCTCATACCGCAAAGCCAATCGTTCGCGAATCGACTCATTCACAGGCATTGGCGACGAGAAAGCACTTCGTGTTCTGGGGAAGATAAGACAGACTTTCGATATCCCCGTTGTCACCGACATCCATGCTGCCGAGGAAGCAGAAATTGCTGCTGGATATGTGGATATGCTACAGATTCCAGCCTTCCTTTGCCGACAAACTGACCTATTGGTGGCCGCTGCCAAAACCGGCAAGACCATCAACATCAAGAAAGGCCAGTTCCTCTCGGGCGAAGCCATGAAATTCGCTGTCGAGAAAGTGCAGCAATCTGGAAACGAAAAGGTTATGCTCACCGAAAGAGGATCGATGTTTGGTTACCAAGACTTGGTGGTTGACTATCGCAACATTGCAGCCATGCAGCAATTTGCTCCCGTAATCTTGGATGTCACCCATTCCTTACAGCAACCCAACCAGACTTGCGGCGTGACTGGCGGTCGTCCCGAACTCATCGGACTCATCGCCAAAGCCGGCATTGCAGCAGGTGCCGACGGCATCTTCATGGAGACTCATCCCCACCCCGAAAACGCAAAGTCGGACGGTGCCAACATGCTTCAACTCGACTTGGTCGAGCCGTTGCTGCAACAATTAGTCAGAATAAAAGAAGCAATCGTCTGATTCTTGATTATTGCATCTTTACGTTCACAATTTGTCCGGTATTGACATCAAATTGCAAACCCATATTTGATACTGGAGCCAAAAGCAACACGCCCAGTTGGTTCACCACTTCGCGCTTTTCGACAAGAGTTTCTCCGTTATACATCACCTTAATATTAGCGGTTTCGGGAATGCGATAGAAGACCTTGTTCTCATACGACATGGACTCGATAGCCGACTGGCTTATCGTGTTGATATTCGAGGTGGTATTCATCGAAAGCGTTTGTACCAAAATCGGAGAACCCGAGCCAGATGTGCCAACTGTAAGTCCTTCCGTATCAGAGAATTTGGCAACAGTCTGGGTTGAGATTTCCTTTGAAGGAGTCACATACACCGATTTCACGACCTGCTTGACGATGCGTTTTCCCACAAAAAGACTGATATATTCCTTTTCCATCGCTTCAAGCTCAGAATACATTTTCTGGAAAGTCAGCGGGTCGAGGGCAGTTTCATAGTAGCCACTGATGAGGTTGAACTTTGCCTTTCTGATTTCCTCAATCTTGTCAGCCATGTCTTTGGCTATCATCGACTGCGACTTGCCATTGGTCATAATACTCATGAAGTGATTGTCGTCCAAAACTTGAGCAGGTGCTTCATCGGTTTCTTGTGCAGCAATTGTTTCCACTTGATTATCAATGCCTACGCTGCTGATAATTCCATTGGGCAGGATATTGAAACTGGTCTTTACGCTACCTCTCCCACTAGTGAACGACACGAAAAACGTTGCATTCGGATCGGCACAGGTCATGACATGCATGTCAACGCCCAGCAACTGGTAACTCGTTTCAGAATAATCCACTATCTCGGCAGATTCAAAATAAGTGAGGGCATATTCACTCAACGGGCCTTCAATATTCTCGGTTTCCACAATAGTGAAATCCAACTTCAACATGGTTGATGGCAGAGAATAAAACACTCCATTATTTTGGTTCGGCACTGCATTCTTTGCAAATGTGGTCGAAAACTGAGCCTGCATCGATGAAAGGGTTGCAAAAGCCAGCAACATAACTAATAACAATCTGTTTGAAATACGTCTCATAGCTTATAGGTTAAAATTTCTCCAAAAATAGAAAATAATTCTCAATTTCATGCCGGTTCGTCAATTTTTATCTTCTTACTGCAGGCCAGCAAAGCCAAGAATGTCAGCAATCCATTGATAATCAATATTTCGAATCCGAACTGATAGCCAAAGAACAAATCCTTTGAATAGACTTTCAGCAAGTAGCTAATGATAGGCGAAGCCACCGCGATGAACGGAACAGCCTTGTCGTTAGCCTTGCGTTTTTTGACGAACAGGCCAAAAGAATACAAGCCCAGCAGAGGTCCGTAAGTGAATCCGGCAATATCAAAGATTTTGTCGATCAGCGATTCGTTATGGAAAGGCCTGAACAAGACAATGACCACCAAATAGAGCAAAGCGAAAGCTACATGGATGATTTTACGATATTTGGTGACTTGAGAATCAGAAAGATTCTTCTTATTAAGATGCAGGAAATCGAAGCAGAAAGTAGTGGTCAAGGCGGTCAGGGTTCCATCGGCGCTAGAATAACCCGCTGCCACCAGACCAACTACAAACAAGATACTTGTCAAAGTGCTCAATGAGAAAGCAACCGAAGGGAAAATCTTGTCGTTAACCACAACGCCAGCATCGTTGACAGGCAAGGCGAAACCTGTTTCTTGAGCATAGAAAATCAGCGCAGCACCCAAGCACAAGAACAATACATTGACAATCACAAACAGCAAGCTTGAGGTTATCACGTTCTTTTGGGCATCACGCAAGTTCTTGCAAGTCAAGTTCTTTTGCATCATATCCTGATCCAATCCTGTCATCGTTATGGTGATAAATGCACCACTCAAGAGTTGTTTCAGCCAAAACTTGTTGTGTGTCCAATCAGTTTCAAAGACTTTAGTGTAACCCAGTTCAGATGTTTTCTTGAGCAAATTGCCAAGAGAAATGTCCAAGTCTTTCAATATGAAGATTGCGGTAAGCAAGGCTGCCAAAAGCAGGAAAGTGGTCTGTAAGGTGTCAGTCCAAACCACGGTCTTGATGCCACCCTTAAAAGTATAGAGAAGGATGATCGCAATAAAGACGACCGCAGGCACCCAGAAAGGCAAGCCCCAAGCCTTGAAGACAAACTCATATAGCACAAAGACAACGAGATACATGCGCAAAGCCGAGCCAAGCAGACGAGACAAGATGAAAAACGCCGCACCCGTCTTTTCCGACTTTGAACCAAATCTGATTTCAAGATACGAATATATCGAAGTCAGATTAAGCTTATAATACAAAGGCAGAAGGACAAACGCAATCACCGCATAACCAATGACATAGCCTAACACCAAAGGCAAATAGGTGAATTGTCCGGAATAAACGCCACCCGGAACCGACATGAAGGTTACGCCCGAAAGCGAGGCGCCAATCATTCCATAGGCCACAACGAACCATGGCGACTTACGGTTTCCCGTAAAGAAAGTGGCGTTGTCGGACTTTCGCGAAGTAAAATGCGCGATGACGAAAAGCAACACCGTATATAAAAGAAAAACGGCAAGTATTAAAATTGGATTCATGCCACAAAAATAAGCATAAAAAACAATGCACAGATATTTTGAAAAAGTTTATTTTTGCGCCAAATTCAAACAAGAGTATAAACTAACGACATAACGACATGAAATTTTACGACATTGATTCTGTTTTCACTTTCGGAAAATACGAAGGTCAAAGCATCGCGGAAGTCTATGAAAAAGACCCTAAATACATTAAATTCTGCGAAGAGAACATCGACGAGTTCTATGTTTCGCCCTCAGTGATGCGCGAATTGAAAACCATGAACCGAGCCATCAACGATTCAGCTTTGCTCGACGTCAATTTCGACAAGATGACCGACGACGAAGTTGACGCATTTCTCAGCAACCTTGAAGAAGAAGAAGAATTTGACGACTCGAAATTGGAGCGTGACTTCGACTGGGAAAACAACGACTTTGCCGACGACTCGCCATTCGATGAATTTGAAGACGAATACGACGAAGAAGACTTCACCGACGAATTCGGCGACAGCTTCGACGAAGGTTTCGACGGCGGCATCTACGACAGGTATTGATTTATCTTTCAATATGATAAACGACAAAAAAAATCCACCTTTTCGGTGGATTTTTTTCATGTATAGACACGATTCATCGCGTCTCTACAGTCAAGCGTTAATGCGTTCCGAAATGGAATACACCCG
>CALBNP010000106.1 GCA_937896505.1 uncultured Bacteroidales bacterium
AATCGTATCGTGTTGTATGTGACGCGGCAAAGATACGATTATTCTTTGTTTTATGTAATATTTAGATGTTACAAAGTACTAGATTTCCATCACTTTGGCAAATCGTTTCTTAATGTCAAATGCCATATCGGCATTGCCAGTTGCATCAACAACTTTCATAAACTTATTGAGATCGATTCTAAAACGTTCTTTATCTTTATCAGGCAGTTGATCCTCAACAGATTTATAATTTTTGCACATACGGAAAAACTCATCAATGGTGGCACTCCAATCTTTTGCATCATAGTTTTTGCTATTCCTAATAGCGCAATTGACGAACTTATCGCAATTGCGAATCACGGTTTTAGGATTACTCGATTCTTGATAGACAGCCTTCTTAGGTTGGCATCCTGCAAAAGCAAGCAGGGCGAACATAAACAAAGGTAATAATTTCTTCATTTTTTCTACGATTTTAAAGTGCCGCAAAAGTACACTATTTTCATGGAATGAAGAAATAATCTTCAATTTTGGCCAACATTTGGACTCGTTTTCAAAAATAATTCGTACTTTTACACCTTCTTTATATAACACCAAAGCAAAACAATCAATTAAAAATAACAACAATGAGCACAATCAAAGATTTAGAGCCGAATGGCATTTGGAAGAATTTCTACAGTTTGACACAGATTCCTCGTCCATCGAAGAAAGAAGCCAAGGTGGTCGCATTCCTGAAAAAATGGGGCGAAGACCACGACTTCGACACCATGGTTGACGAGATTGGCAACGTCATCATCCGCAAGCCAGCCACCCCTGGCATGGAAAACCGCAAGGGCGTCATCCTGCAAGCCCACATGGACATGGTCCCACAAAAGAATGCCGACAAGGTACATGATTTTGAAAACGACCCTATCGAGACCTACATCGAAGACGGTTGGGTGAAAGCCAACGGCACCACCCTTGGTTCCGACGACGGCATGGGCGTGGCTGCAGCCATGGCTGTACTCGAATCGACCGACGTCGCACACGGACCAGTTGAAGCTCTCTTCACCATTGACGAAGAAACCGGCATGACTGGTGCCAACGAGCTGAAACCAGGAATCTTGCATGGCGACATCCTCATGAACATGGACTCAGAAACCGAAGGCGAACTCTATGTTGGCTGCGCTGGCGGCGTCGATACTATCGGAACATGGAATCCAACATACGAAGCCGTTCCTGCCGACATGGTTTCCTATCGTCTGTTCGTCAAGGGGCTGAAAGGCGGACACTCTGGCATGGACATCAACTTGGGCCGTGCCAACGCCAACAAGGTGCTGAACGCCATGCTGCTGATGGCCGCCGAAAAATATGGCATCCGCTTAGCTTGCATCGATGGTGGAAGTCTGCGAAACGCCATTCCAAGAGAAGCCTTGGCCATCGTAACCGTTCCTGCCGCCAAAGAAGCACAATTCAAGGCCTTCGCTGCCGAGTATGAAGCCATCGTGAAAGAACAATTCACTGGCATCGAACCCGACCTCGCCATCGAATGTACCGCTGCCGAAATGCCAGAGCAGGTCATCGACGTGAACACACAAAACAACCTCTTCCGCGGCATTGCACAATATCCAAACGGCGTCATTGCCATGTCGAAAGACTTTGAAGGCACCACCGAAACCTCAAGCAATCTGGCCACCATCAAGATGGAAGACGGCAAGATTGTGTGCGCTGCCCTCACCCGCAGCCTCGTGGATGCCGAGAAAGACAAATTAGCCGAAGCCATCCGCAAGAACCTCACCGACAATGGCGCCGATGCCTACTCAACTGGCGATTACCCAGGTTGGAAGCCCAACATCAACTCACCTATCCTGAACACAATGAAGGCCATCTACAAGGAAAAGTTTGGCAAGGAAGCCAAGGTGATGGTCATTCACGCAGGATTGGAATGCGGCATCCTCGGATCGAAATATCCACATTGGGACATGGTCAGCTTTGGCCCGACCTTGGTTCACCCACACTCACCCGATGAAGCGCTTCTCATCGAAAGCGTCAACCCATTCTGGGAATTCATCGTCGAGACCTTGAAGAACATCCCTGAAAAGGAAGTTTTGGCATAAGGAAACAGTCAACTTGACTCATTTAGCAATAAGCCGCTCGATTCGGAACGGCTTATTGCTATTTTTTATACTCATTAAAACGAACAAAATCATCAATTTAAAAAGTTGCAATATATTTTTTGAAAAAAGATTTGGTGCTATTGAAAAAATTCGTACTTTTGCAGCCTCAAAATAAGGGTTTAGAAAGTAGAATAACAAAATAGATACAGAAGATGAAACGCACTTATCAACCATCAAACAGAAAACGTAGAAACAAACACGGTTTCAGAGAAAGAATGTCAACGGCTAACGGCCGTAAAGTTTTAGCCAGAAGAAGAGCTAAAGGCAGAAAAAAACTTACAGTTTCTGACGAATATTAATTTCTTGAAGCCGTAAATATTCTTGATTTAAGGTTCAACAGAAGGCAGTCCATCGGATTGTCTTCTGTTTTGTTGTGGTTTATTGAACTTGATTTTGTGCATAGTAAAAATATCGACTTCTCCTTTCTCGTTCACACTATTATTTCATAAGTTTTTTGCTGATTATTTTTGAAACAATAGAAAACAATCAAATTACAAAACGACAAAATCAACCGAAATTTGTCTGAATGTCGATGGCAGATTTATCCATTCTAATATCGTATGCATAATCAGATGACGAATACACATTTGCGACCTGATGCGATGTGATAAATGAATGTTTTTTCAAATAATCACTTTCTCCAAACAGCAGCTTTTCAAGATCACTACAATCAATCTCTGCAATTTCATCTTTGTATTGATAGCTATTATCCGACAAGACATCCACCACTCTGTTTATGTCCGGCAAGTTTTCTCTTCCAAAACTATCTTTTGACGGAACCATTACAAACAAGTAATCTCTTGCACGGCTAATGGCAACATTTACAAGATGGTCATCATTCAACAACATCGTAAACATATCTTGCCGCTTACTTGCCATCCCTTTTGGAGGATTAAACAAAGCAAACACGACATTACACTGATCTCCCTGAAAACTATGAATAGAGCCAACCTCTATTTCAACAATTTCCATTGAAGGTAAGTCTCGGCATCCACTCAATAACTTATCAATCAATTGAACCTGAGCGATATATGGACAGACAACGCCGATTTTCAGTTTCAAATCGTTGCAATTCTCTGCATACTTCCTTGCAATATATTGGCATAATTTTGCCGTCATAATAGCAGAATAGACATGAATATTTGAGCCATTAATCTTTTTTGCTCCATAAATATCATCAAAGTTATTCACCTTGAAAGGAAAATAAGTAATGGTTTTCAAATCCAATTTGTCAAGGTGCAAATTCAACTGGTTCTCTGTTTTTCTGTAATGTTCCAATTGTCCATCGTATGAATAACGGCTAAACAATTCGCCAATGGCAGGAACAGAACGCCGTTGCATTTCTAAATTGACAACTTCAAAATCGACAGGCTCCGTATGCGGACAAGCAAAACTGTTCAACCCAACCACATCATATATATTTTCCTTGTTCCAAACCTCACATGAATCAATTGGCTGCAACTGTTTTGGGTCACCTGCAATGATTATCGGCACATTTGTAAAGTTCCCATTTTCATCATACGAAAACTTATGTATCGCATACATGATTTCAGGCAATGAAATCATCGAACCTTCATCACAAACAACATAATCCCAGTTTATATCTTTCAAGAAGCTTTTGCCATCATTTTCATTTCCAAAGAAATCATACGACAATCTGGCTATCGTAGAAACCACACAGCATTTTGCGCATTTATAAATCTCAGACTCTCTGCTAACGACCAGACATGCGCCTTCCAATTCTTGGTCATTCGTCGCAACAAACCTTCCCAACCAGTCTTGGCAGGAATCAGGGTTAGCTTTCAACAATTCTTTTGTAATGACATCTGCCGCCTGATTTGTCGGAGTAAGCACCAAAATCCTACATTCTTTTCTTTCCCTAATCTGTTTGGATATAATTTCATGCGCCAAATAATAAGTTTTGCCCGTTCCAGGAGGGCCAAAAACAAACTTGACATTAGTTTTCAAATTGGCTTTCAAATCAAAGTCATCATTAAACGGCAATTTTTCAAAAGCCGTCCTTAGGTTTTTCACAAGTCCTTTCGGATTATTCACATCCAAAACCGCATTGGTCAACTTTTCCCAATCAATCTTCTGGAGCAAGCTTTCATCATTGCCTTTTGCACGCAAACGAAGGGAAAAATCCTGAACACAAGCCATTGCAAAGTTAATATTGACTTCTTCACTATCAGCAAATTGCAAAGTCACTTTCAAATCGCCATCAAGTTCTTCCAACCACCGAGGAATCAATTGTGACGGATTTTTAAAGCAATAAACATTGTCCCTTTCATAAATCACCTTTGAAAAAGAAATGGAAACCGATTTTGCAATCTTATCCTTGCTGTCATCTTCCCTCTCATTCAGATATTCCCGCTGAAGGCCATCCAAAAACCATTTTTTTGAATATTTCCGTTCGTTTTCCATTGACAATTTCAAGTCTTCCTTCTTTCTTTCCCTTTCAATCTTTTCTTCTTGCTTCTTCACAAATTCCACCAAGCCATCCGCCTTTCTCGTTTCCTGTTCATTGTTTGAGGCTTTTTCCACTGCTGATTCATTCGGTTTCTGAGGTTTATCTCCTGACCCCAAACTATTGTCCAATGGCTTTGAGGAGACGAAACCATCATAAGGGATGTTTTCACCACCTAAACTTGGCTTGCTTTGGCTTTCGTCTTTCCGTTTTGCTTCTTCCCGCTCTTTTTCTCGCTTCCTCTTAAGCAATTCAAAAGCTTCTTTCATATCATCCTCACCGAAACCGCTATCTTTTACATATTTTCCAAGTTTCTGCCAATCACGTTGTTCCTGATTTCCGACAAAAGGATCTTCCTTTAAAGACTGTGTGACTGGCTGATATTGCAAAGCATCAAATTTAAAGCCCAAATCCTTTGTCAATATACAATCTGCATACCCAAATGAAAAAAACTGCTGTATTGTGATTTGGTCTACAGAATAAGCCTTGCCCTTTTCATCATATATCCACTCATCATTTTTCAACATTATGAGCAATGAACTATCACTTTCAAACAACTTTTTAGGTCCTCTCGTATTATATTTTTCGTGAGCCTGACAACTAGCTTTTCGCATTTTCAACAGGTCTTCAGATGATTGGCGGCAAATGAACTTCCACATTGTTAACGACTGAACGCGATTATATTCTGACGGCCAAAATTTCAAATCTTCAAACTTAAAATCAGCAAAACTATCTTTATACCCTTTAAAGCTAATATTACAAGCTTCAAAAGCCCTTACTACCCTATATCCAATTTGCGCAAATGTTTCAGGATTCGAATTCATCTTCAAAGAAAACTTGACACCAATTTTTCTGAACAATGACTTTACATCTTCAAGTTTTATTCCATCTGACAAATATAAACTGTAGGGGACTTCTATTTTTAGCATTTTTGCGCCATTCCTCTGAACTTCGTGTAGTCC
>CALBNP010000107.1 GCA_937896505.1 uncultured Bacteroidales bacterium
TTCGCTGTAAAACTTGCAGAAATCGTCTGCCAAGCAATAAATTTCCGTAATTTTGCCCTCTGATAATAACATGGCGTGCCTTTTTTGTATTGTTTTACTTTTACACTACAAATATACAAAAAAATATCGCTATGTTATTATTTTTTCAGTCAATTATTTTATATCGAACTCACGTTAATATTAGTATCAACCAGAAAAAAAGAACTCCAACTGAAGTTTGGTACGGTGTAGTCGCCAAGAAACTGGATGAATTATCTGATGAACTGAATGTACAATTCGTTATATCTGCTGGAAATCTTCTTCGGGACCAGATGCGTGACGAATGGATTCCTGCCGATATTGAACATAACTTAGATAGTTTGCTGCCAGAGCATATAGCGTTACCACCTGCGGAGAGTCTCAGAGGAATAAGCGTAATGGCTCTTAATCCCAACGTTCTGACTCCTACGGCATATACCCTTATAGGGCCTGCGTGCAAAGCTGGTGTAAAACCTGATGTTGCCTATGTTGGTGGTTCAGCCGATGGAGATTCCGGGTTGTCTTCGATCAGTATGACAGGGCAGAAAATACATGTGAGCGGCACGAGTATGTCGGCACCGTTGGTGGCAAAGATTATGTCTGCCCTTGATAATAAGATTGGTGGGAAAGCTTCGTTGGAGTTGCTTAAGGCTTTGGTTATTCATCATGCTGAGTATCCTGATGTTATTATGGATGAAGCTTATGAAGAGGTTAGGAGAAACCTTTATGGATTTGGCATACCGGCTTCTTCTGAGACAATACTGACGGAGGATGACCATTCGTTTACATTTGTGGTGGCTGACAGGATTCCTTCTGACAAAAAGCTGAGTTTGGCTTTTCCGTGGCCAAACTCGCTGAAGAGACCTGATGGCAAATGCAGGGGAGAGGTCAAACTCACACTGGTGAGCCGTCCTTTGTTGGACAGTAGTTTTGGCGAGGAAATGGTCAGAGAGAACATAACAGCATATCTAAGGGCTGGTGATGCTAATGGCAAAAAGAAAAGCCTTATGAAGTTTGAATTTTCGGATGTTGGTGATGACCAGCCTGCCGATGAGGAGAATCTCATCAAGGATGCTTTTAAGTGGAATCCTGTAAAGGTTTCATACGCAAGCCTCAAACATAAGAAAATTGTTGGTGATGTCTTCTTGGAGATAGAGTATCTTTCCCGGGAAGGTTTGCCATCCAATTTTGACGGTGTTCCGTTTGCTGCTATTTTAACCATCTCAGATCCGAGAGGTGAGGTGCCTGTAAACACGGAGATGAAAGCAGCCATGCAGGCTATAGGTGTTCAATTGTCTGATATTCAGGTTGCAGCTCGAGTGAGAGGACAAGTGTGATAATGATGGCTTGACAATGAATTCATAAATGAGTTTTTTTGCTAATTTTAGGGAATGGATTTGACTTGAATTTGGGTTACCCGACATGTTTCAAAGATTTTGTAAACAATCCAAATGCACCAGACAATGGTTGAAACACTACCTATATTGGTGCGCAGAAATTACTGGATGCTTATTTTAATATGCTAAAACGGTAACGATAATGACAATAAACAAATTATAAAGGGAATCAGCGTTGACTAATACTCTTTGCAATCATTGAAGTATTAATGGGATATCCGTAGCAGTGACTGTAAGTTGAAATGATATGGTATCACACGAGTTATACGAATAGCCTTCAATTTGAAATACTTTTGCATCAGCAACAAAACTAATTAATCTGGCATCAAGATCTATTTTAGTGACAGATAGAGTAATATCTTTCCCCCATCCAACACCCAAATAATAATCATTATCCGAATAATAGTAAACACTTGGGTTTTGCGAAGCACCAAATTCTGTTTCAGAGTGACCGAAGAATACCCCCGATGTTATCTTCTCATCCCAATCATATTGGAGTGTGATTCTTGGGTACTTATTTGTCGAAGGAGCCCCTTCAAAAATCATTCGTTTCAAACTTAAATCAATGTGTGAATTATAATACGAACAATTATATGTAGTGTTCCTTGCTATCATTTTTACAGAAGCATTGCTTTTAAAATGTGCAGTGTAAAAAGCATCTTCACTAACAGGTGCATTCAGAGGGTTCTTTGTAGAACTGTAAGAACCATATGATGAGTATGGGCACCGCCAATGATCGAATATATATCCCGCATTAGGGATAGCTGTAAGGATGGCTGTATTACCATCTATATAGACTCCGCCTCCTGTAACTGTTCCCATTGCACTGTCATCGCTTTCGGCGGTAATAGTATACACATTAATAGTCTTCAAACACGAAACAAAGATTAAGTTGATAAAAATAATTGGAATAACCTTTTTCATGGTGTTGAATTTAGAAGTTGAACGTCAGCCCCATACCCATTGCAACTGTATTGTCAATAGGCATCAATACAGGAGCAACAAATGCCTGATTGTTGTTTTTTGGTTTTAATAGCACAGCCAAAGTTAAATTGATGACATACACCCCCGCTGCCCCAATAACAAATCCATTGTATAATTTTGCATAACTATTGTATTTGTTTATTTCTTTAATGTTTATGGGGTTATTGGGTATAAAACTATCATATATTGTCTGAGCCTGTTTATTATAATAAACAGTACCAAGGATTAAAGCAGTTTCGCCCAAAAAAGTAACTGCACCTAATACTTCGTGTCCTTTTAACCATTGTCCTAAGCCTGGTACAATTACCGATTCGAAAAAAGCAACGGTGTTGTTGTTATACGTCTTAATTCTTGGTTTTTTAATTACATTTTCCAATGTGTTTAATTCCCAGATCTTTTTTTTGAGAGCTTCTATCTGGCTATTTGAAAGAAGACCCAATTGATATGCCAACACTTCAGCCACAACTTCTATCGTTTCTTTATTAGATGTTTTTGACACTTTTATATCTCCTTTCACTTCATCATCATTGAAAGGATAACTAACTGATTGCGGCACGTTGTTTGTTTTCAAATCAATAAACTGACAAAAGAATATTAGGTTATCATTGTCGTCTACAACCTTCACATAACATAAATTATCTACACCTTTTCCTTTTATCGGCGTGATCTCTTTTGGCGGGACAGGTCCCTGTTCTTCAAGAAGATAGTTACGAATAATGTCGTTTATTTTTTTATCATTATTCTTAACAATATAACCTTTTTCTTTAAAGCAGTTTCTAAGACGATCATGTAAAGTCTCTGTAATGGAAGTGCGTTGTATTGACGGATTAGAATAATCGACATAAATCACCACATTATTTCTATTAGTCTCTTGCTCGTCGTGGACAATATCATCGTTTAATCCGATTAGAGCCCTCATATTTGTCTCAATTTCTTTATATAGATGATGGTCTTCGTACTCATATAACATATCTGCAACAATTCTTTCGGCTTCATCTTCATTGTTCACATAGCAACCACCCTCGTCATATACAAATCTGCTTTTTGTCTCAAAATTCCAATCAACTGCATTATGAACCTCTATTGTGGCTGCTATACGATAGGAGTAAAACTTATTTCTCCTTGATAGTTCAAAATTCCTAACAGTCACTTGCACATACCAATAGGCTTCATCCAAGTTTCTTGTCCAATGAAGATTGCTTTTTAATTGGTCCTCAATACTGCCAAACAAACCTGGCACATCACAATACACGGTGAGATGAACATAACTATTGCTTTCTCTCCGTGCGGCACGCTCCAAGGCTTTTTCCTCCCTCCTCTTAATTGCATCTTTTTCTTCTTGTATTTGACGATTTAGTTCCCGTCTGTGATCTTCAGCATTAATGCGATTGTCACATTTTTTAATCCAGTCATCTACATTATAATGATTACCACAATGTTGTTTACAAAAAACGAATTGCCTTCGGGCTTCTTTATAAGAATCATAAGACCCGTTGTTAAAAGTTTCGATAGCATGATGGAAAATACTATCGCATCCCTCATCTGCATAAACACACAAGGCTGTTGAAAAAAAGAGAATTAAAGCAATCACATGTTTCATAAAGCAATTTTCATTTGTTTGATTTTATCAATTATTGGATAATATTTATCAGTCATTACCTTGTACTCAGAATATTTTAATGACGTATCACAAATGGCAGCTTCGATTATAAAGATTGCACTATCTACGCGTTCATTAAAAGTGTTAATGTATTGGTTTTTAGATGTCAAACTTTGTTCTGGGTTTTCATTCAACATTTGGATTATTTGTGCCAACACAATAGAATCTTTAACAAGTGATTGTCTAGCGTTATCAAATGTCAGAGATTCTTTTGTTCTATATTCAAATCTTTCAACCAATTCATTAAATTGTCGTTGCAGCAAATATTCTTTTTGCTGCTTTTTATAATTGTGTAGTTTATTGCAGATTGAGGCCGCAAATAATAATGCAAAAACGATTGCAAGAGAGATAAAAATCCGTCTACGATTGCGGTTCCACCAAAGACATCGAACAGCCTTTTTCCCCTCACCGTTTTGCTTTTTCTTATAATCCTCGTCTTGTACCTTGTTTTTATTGTTACAAGGTATTGATGAAGAGGGTTTTTTTGCCAATATAATTGAAACTATTATTCCTATGAATGAAAGTATATTAGATAAATAGCTTGAATAACCGTGTCGTTCCATATATAAAGCAAACAAAGCAAAAACAAACAAAGTACCACTAATATATATCCATAAGTTTTTCTGATTGTTGTTTTTATTACCCATAATATAATACCTTTTTTGCCTTAAATGTAAAACGCAGTTGTTTTTCACATTATGTTTTCACCTGCAAAAATAATAATTATACAGCAATCAATAGTAAAACATGTGTAATCTTGGCATAATTCTTTTGGTATTACAAAATTATGTGATTAATTGGCCGAAAACAGTTGGAATTTTGATATCTGCGACTTGTAAAGAAAAAGATTAGCTTTGCATGCAATCTATCAGGTTTGACTTGACGATTTCGTAACCTTGGAGTGGGTCGAAGGTGTCGCCTAAACGGAGGAGGTTTTTGGTGTCACCAAGGAACTCGTCATCTTGCATCTTCTCTTCCATGTTCAACACATATTCCCTGTATGTCGGTGAATGCTCGACGACGAAAGCCATATATTCCCTATAGCAACGGATTACATTATCGACATTTACATTAGCCATGGTCAGAACTTTAAAGAGGTCGTAAAGGTCGCGACCTTTGCGGCGCTGGTACAATGCACGGAGCTTGGTGCCCACCAGTTCGTCCAACTGGTAGGTCAGCAGTTCGGCATTGCCTTCATACCATTGGCTTTTGATCTCGAAAGGTTCCTTCACCATCGGCAATACGCTGAAATGCTCCTTGCAATTAATTTCGACCTTTAGATGTATGGGTAATGACGGCACACCCGAAGACTGCAACCTGAAAATCAACGTATTGTTATGCTTCTTCTGTTTTACCTTTGGTTCGCCAAGGAAAGCAAGGGCATCACGCAGATGGTCGTAGGTTTCCTTGATGGGACCAGCCTGGACTTGAACAAGGTCGATGTCCTCACTATAACGGGGCTGGGGATGAAGGTATAGCTTATGCAACGCAGTGCCTCCACGGAAAGCCAAATTCTTGGCAAGATAATCGTCTCTATAGATTTCGACCAAGGCCTTGCAGATGATTAAATCTTGTTCGACTTGAACTTCATCACGCCAAGACACAAATTCACTCCATTCGGTTATTGCGGTTTGTGGTATCATAATTCGTCTATTTCAATTTCTTGGTTTACAATGATTTTCCAGCGTTTGTTAACCTCATTGCCATCAGCGACAACTTTTGTGGTTTTCAAAGCGACTTTTCTAAAGTGCAGGTTTGAGGATTGTGCCAAAGCGAACAACTCATCTGCCTTTTCCGTCTCATCGAGAACGGCATCCAGCAGGTAGCCCAAACGTTGAACCACTGGGACTTTGAAATTCACCAAGAGACCCGAAGAGACTGATGAGAAATGGATCTCTTCGGTCAATTCAGCTAAGACTGTTGTCACCCTAGTAAGCCCTCCAACGGCATGTTCCGCATTGACCAAATCCAAGGCAGTCAGTTCGGGAGAAGAGACATTGACATAGCCTGTTTGTGTCTGGAATTTTCTGACGAACTCCATGGGCAGATGTTCGCGCTTGAAAAGCAAAATCTCAGTCCCGGCTTTAATGCCGGAGTGAAAGGCCTTCCCTTCGGTGAAGACCGTGAAGTTCTGCGGCCTTTGATGGGCTGCGCCGTACATTTCAGCAGCATTGAGCAAAGCCACATAGTATTGACAGCCCAGGTAACGCATCAAGTGATCGAAATAAAACACTGGGGGAACAATGCCTTTGAGTTTGTATTCGGTTGGCACAATGACATAGAAATTGTGCCAGGGCGACACAATAGCGTTTTTGGCCATCAGCCTTGTGAGGTTTCTTTGAAAGGTGATTGGCGACATGTCGGGAAAGGTGGAGCACAAATCGTTTTTGGTGAAGACATAATGTCCTCGCATCGACATCGACTCAATCCATTTAGATATGCTTTTAGGCTGCTCCATTTTCTTGATTTTTGACAATTGCGATGCAAAAGTACACAAAATTTGTCTTGTTTTGCTTTCTGATTGCAAATATTTTGTTGTTTTTGATTGAATTTGGTAGAGCTAATCGGATTTTAACTACTTTTGCAGAAATGTTGAAAAATGAATTTGGAATGAAAAAACATATACCTCTCACCGGTATTTGGATAGCGGTGGTATTGTTGGCTTTGATGGTGGCTTGCGATCCTCCGAAGGAGAAGGAGGTGGAGCCGATGGAGAAGCCGTTATCTGAATTGGCTGCCATTGACAGCCTCATGTGGCGGCAGCCAGATAGTGCTTTTGCGGTGCTGAAACAGTTTGCGGCGAGCCCAGAGGTGAAATTTCTTGATGAGTTTAATGGGCATTATTGCCAGGTATTAATCTCTGAATTATTGTATAAAAAGGATTTTGAACAAACAAACAGAAATGCTTTGTTGAAGGCCGTATTATATTTTGATTCACTATGCGATGTTGGCGCAATTAAAAAGGAAAACGCGATGAATCGCATTTTAATAGAACAAAATGTTTTTTTAAGTGCGCGATCACATTATATTAATGGTGTAGGGTTTTATGAACAAGGGAGTATTGTGCAAGCTTGTGCGGAATATCTGACGGCGTTGGAGGTGATGGAGGGGAGTTTTAAAGTCAATGAACTGACCGGGAAGAAGGCGATTTTTATGACTTATACCTGCAACCGCCTTATGGAGCTTTTTTCAGAGCAGTTTATGATGGATCCTGCCATCGCCTGTGGGGAAAGGGCTTTGATGTTTTGTAGGCTTGAACCAACTTCTTTAGAAGGCGTTTCTAACAATCTTTACTATTTGGGGAAACAATATGATAAGAAGGATGATTATGAAAAAGCGAGGATGTATTATGTGAAAGCATTGGAAAAAATATCAGACACAAACAATTTGGTTTATAGAAATATTATATCAAGTAAGGCTTATTGTGACTATTTATCTGGATATGGAAAATGGCAGCCTCTAAAGGCATTAAAAAGAGTTCTGATTCAGATTGATGATGAAGATGAAAAATTGGCCCGTTATATGACTATTGGTGGTATCTATTTCCAAGAGAAACAATATGACTCGGCTATATTTTACTTGGAACCAGTTTTTTATGGCATAAAAGACATCGGTTCGAAAATACATACCGCAGAATGTTTACGTGTTGTATATGATAGTCTTGGAAACAGAGAAAAACATAACGAATATGTACATTTTTTAGCCGAACACAAAAAATTGGAAGGAGAGGATAAAGCTTTAGTCTCGAAACTTGAAGACATGTTTAAGGATTACATGAATCAAAAGCAAGAGAAAGAGGCGGAAGAAGCACGAGAAAAGTCCATAAGGAAAACGATTGAAATTATTGTACCCTTTGCTATTATGATTGCATTGACCGTTTTCATTGTGGTGAAACTGAGAAGCAAAACATTATTGAAAAAGCAGCAAGAGGAAGCAGATAGAATACTTGGGGAAACAGAACAAGAACATGAAAAGGAATTAAGGTTGTGGCAAGCCGAGGCCGACAAGACTTTGGAAGAAACAAAAAAGAAATATGAGGAAGAACTGAGACAACTGAAAGCGGAAACCGAACAACAATTGGAGGACGTGGAAAGAAAGCACCAACAATGGATGGTAAAGACAAAAGAACGACACGAGGAAGAATTGAGGGCACAGAAAGACCAGTCGGAAAAGGAGATAGAGAAGACCAAGAAGCGGCATGAGGAAGAGTTGGAAATGGAACGGTTGGCTTACCAGAAGGAACAAGAAGCTTTGCAACAGAATCTACAACAACGTGAAGCACAAGTAAGTGCATTGGAAAAGGCTTTAGATCAACAGCGTGAAGAAGCAGCAAAACAACGTGCGGCTTTCCTGAATGAAGAAATATGCCGAAGTATCTTAGAATTATTACATGGCAAACATATCACATCCCGTGATACTTCCTTTCAACATGGCATCGGTCTCAAAGAAGAGGATTTCAAACAACTCAAAGATGCCGTGGAAAGACATTATAAGGGCTTTGACAATGTGCTGTTGAGTCAATGTGCAGCTTTGAAACAGAGTGATCTCACACTATGCCATCTGCATTTGTTGGGATTGAATGAGGGAGAGATTGGGGCATTGAAAGACCGGACTTATTCGGCCATCAAGAAGCAGAATGAGAATCTTCAGGAGAAGATTGGGGTGGAAGAAAGCCTGTCTACCTATGTTTTGAAGGTCGCTGAAGGGCTGTGCGGTCTCAAAAATGTCGATCAAAAAGAAGAGGAAAATATGCCTTTGCCACAGATAATGCATGGTTTTGAGGGTCAAACGGAAGAAATTTCACAAGAAAGTACATTGAAAAGTACATTGAAAGATACATTGAAAGGTACACAGAAAACAATCGTTGAAATCATCATCAGTAATCCCAATGTTACCATTCCGGAAGTTGCTAGGCAATTAAATTTAAATCCACGAGGAATTGCCAAACATTTCAAAGTGCTTCAAGATAAGGGTGTTATCCATCGTGTTGGACCTGATAAGGGTGGACACTGGGAAGTGATTGGATGATTTTGGCACCTTATTAAAAAGAAAATGAATCTATCTGACCCCGCCTACAGAGCGGGGTTTTTGGTTCTTGTGGGTTGCATTTTGTCTGTTCTGGTCGGAAATGTTGGAAAATTTTTGGAAAACCTTGGCGGTCACCCCGTTTGGCTGTTTCGTAACTTGTTGATTATCAGCTACCCCCCCCCTAATATTAAAAGATTCCAACATTTCTCCAGCGTGGTTTTGTGATTTATGTTTTTGTGATACTCTACTTTTGCCACAGAAAGCTTAAGCGAAAAATTCAACTTTAAAATCACAAAATTAAAATCAAAAAACTATGTACAAATTAAAAGAAATGATTCTGATGCTCTGCTTCATCCTTTCAGGAGCATTGTGCTACGCCCACGGCGAGGCCAGAACGGAAAACCAGAAACAGGGAGACGGGTTTACCCTAGTATTTAAAGAAAAAACTTCTTATGGCGGTTTGGATAAGAGTAACACTATTACACCTTCAATAAATGGCCATGTGCTTTCGGTGGTATTCAGTGAGAATCTTGGGCAAGTCTCTGTTGAGGTTGCCACGGCTGACGGTGCCACGGTAGAGTGTCTCTTGGTGCTTACGCCGAATGGCCTGCAGGTTTACATCCCCAATGCAGGGAATTACATTGTCACTTTTACACTCTCTAATGGGGATGTGTATGCCGGTGAGTTTACGGTAACGGAATAATAACTTAAGGTACCTTATAACTAAATTTCAAACACTTAAAATTTAAAAAAATGAAAAAACGTAAATTATCTTTCGCCATTATCGCTATGGCAATTATGGCTATTGCAGTGGCCGTTGTGTCTTGCAAAAAGGAAAAGCAGGAACAGACAACAAACAAAATGGAACAGAGTGCGCAATCTTCTGAAAACATGGACGAATATCTGATTTCGTTCAAGGAAAAACTACTTTCTGCACAAAAAGGTGATGAGAGCATCAGCATAGAACAAGCTCAGCTCGATTTAGGTAATTTGCTCAACTTTGATTTCGGTGACGCGAATTATGCTTCCAATGTGTATGAATATGATACGCTATACATTGCTCTTGAAACGAATGGGAACAGTGTTGACCTCTTACAATTGGCCAAAGCCTACAACGAAGCTTTTGTTGCAATTGTCAAGGCTTACCCAAAAGTTGACTTGCCAGAGAAAAGTGTATATTGCATCACTTGCAACATTTTAGAATCATCCAGTAAAGATAGTGACTCTGATAATGTTGAAGTTGTTGTTGTTTATCGTGGCTATAATGACAACGCTTCCAATGAAGACACGGAAGGCTGGCGCCCGAAAAACAAAGGAGGCACTTGTTCAGGAGAATTGATTGGTATTTGGGGAGCCCCCGAGGTCGTATCTTCCATGTTAAATAATAATGCGGGAGAGTATGCTTGTGTAAATGGTTCAAGGATCTATTTCACTGAGACCCTTACTTCTTATACGAATCCTATTGCAGAAGATTTATCGGATCCTAATAGTCCTTGTGGCCATAGATTGTATTTATCATGGCAATCCAATCAAAACTATATTTGTTTGCCCATGTCGGAATGCATGTATTACTACAATCAAGCCAGATACTTGAAAAGCGAAAGGGAATATTTCAATAATTATCCCAACAATCATTTGCCACTCCATTGCCACATCAAACATACTGATGCAAGTTGTGGTACTCATCAGCCTCCATTCTTGCCCTACATTTGGATTTTAGAAGTTACTCACGGAAAACCCAACTGCTCGGGTACAACTCCAGAGATCTAATTGCAAGAAATGACTATGAATAGGGCTGCATTATTAATAGCATTCCTCTTTGGGCAAATCTTCTGTTTTGGTCAGCAGTCTGATTTGTTCTTTACCTATGAGGATTCCATTAGTAGATATTCTGAAGGAGGCCCTTGCTTGGAAGTAGGTTCCAATGGCAGCGAGAGCCACTTCTTCCTAACTTCGGCTTTCGACTATTCTGGTGAATGGATGGGCTATGAACAGGAGTTTACCTCACCAGCAAAAATCCTCAAACTGTCACCAATGAAGGAACTATTTGGCGAAATGGTATTTGGAGAGGAAGGCCGCCGTTCCACCATTACGGGTATTTATCAAGACCCGGAACAAGAAGGGCTTTTCATCGCCGTAGGGAAAATTCATGATAATGACCTGCATTATGACAAGCCTTTCATGGTTAGGTTTGACAGCGACTTGAATATTCTTTGGCAAAAAGAAGTGGACTTACCTGATAGTTTCCGGAAATTCTTCTTTTGGCCCAGATCTTTTATGGACAGCCAGAACGACATTGTTTACATGACAGAGTATTATAATGACTACTACCTCAACGACATCGAATATATGTATCTGCGGCTTTCCATAGAAGGCGAAGTGCTGGCCATAAAATCAACAGAGACAACATTTCTTGATAAAGGCGGCATCTTTGAATACAATGACGGCTCGGGGGATTACGGCGTATGCAATTCGTTCAATCATAGTGTACAACGCCTTAACCGAGACTTTGAACCTATAGGACAACGAATTGTGCCAAACAATATAGTATTTGATGAGAATGCTATGGAAATACTCCTTTTGAGACGTTTCAATGCTTCCACAATTTTGTCCTTGCCCGACAATACTCTTTTCGTCGCTATTGATGGCGATGGCTGGAAAGACCCTAATGTTGTTGCTGATGCAGTATTGATGAAACTCAGCCCTGCCGACACCATGTCAGTCGTTCATGTTCAAAGTTTTGACGGCTTGTTTTTCTCGGACTGTTACAACGATACTTCTGAGACTGTGGCAGAAATCAAGGGATTGGACAGATTAGGAGACCATCTTTTCCTTTGCTATTGCGTCATGAATTATGAACCGGGAGGTGGCATGATGGGAAATTCCAGTTTTTGTGTTACAAAGCTGACCTTGGGGCTTGATGTGGTTTGGCAGAGAGTTTATGATCTTAACAACAAAATCATGCCTCGTTATTTGATGGCCACGCAAGACGGCGGCTGCCTTGTGACAGGGGAAATTGGTACGGGAATTAATGGTGGGGAAGGGATGATGATGTTTGCGGCAAAGATAGATTCGGAAGGTTATCTTGAAGTTCCCGAGAAAGAAATAAAGAAACCATCTTTGTCCCTTTATCCCAACCCCGTAATGAATCAACTTCATATCCATTTTTCTCCTGACGTAAAGCCCGATTATGTGGAAATATACGACCTGCAAGGTCACTTGGTACACCTGCAAAACAATTGCTTGGAAGATGTAAATCTGGAAAGTCTCTTGGCAGGACAATATATAATGAAAATTGCGATGAAGAATGGAAAAACTTATTCAATCAAGTTGGTGAAAGAATGAGTAACACATACAAATATTACAAAGAAGAACGAATAATCATTTGACAGCAAAACTATGATGAAGAAAAATAAGTTTATTTGATCATGCCTCCAAGAGGAGGCATGATAACAAACAAAGGTGTTAAAAGAGTAATTGCTTTTGTGAAAAATTGCGTAATTCTTGAAGCACCCAACACAAAACAAGACGACCTAGGAACAGAGGGCGAATACCCTTGGTGTATCCATCCCGTTTTGCGTGGCAAAGGTAGCAATTCTTCGTAAGACGGGTGAAAAAAAGAAATGAAACCGATTTAATAACAATAGTATCAACAAATTAAAAACTCGTAAAATGAAGAAAGTTTTACTAAGTGTGGCTATCATTGCCGCCACGTTGGGAGTGATGATGAGCTCCTGCAAGAAAGAAGAGAGCGCACTAATGAAAGAAGGTGTTGCTCAGACGGAACAAAGTATGTCACCAACAGAGCAAAGAGTACTTGATTTTCTAGCAGATTATGATGCGATGAAGCGAGGCGCAAAAACTGATGGTGAGGCAGTTACTCCAGAACAGCTACGATACCTGTGTGAGACCACAGTAAACTACTGCTATGGTTTTACACAAGACCCGTTGACCGACGTGCGCATGGATACCATACATGTGGCCATGCCTAAGACGGATTTTACAGGCAATATCGCCTATATTGATCAATTGGCTACTTATGGTGAAATTGTAACTGCTATACGCGAAACCTACAAATCCATCAACATGGATAACAAGGCTCTTAAGTTTGTTATGATGAGTCTTGACAAAAATTCTAAAGATGGTGACATCACTATTGTAATGAACACTGGGAGAAATACTGATGGAATTGATCCGCAAGGACCTTTCAATGTTGATGAGTGCTATCTATGGGGTATCATGGGTAATCTTGAATCAACCAATACAGCCGTTTGGCAGGAATACTTAAAAGTATTGGATTATGATTACCAAATGATGTATTACTACACTCCTTGTCCCACATGTACTACATGGATTGATAACATTTCTGACACAACATACTATGGCTATTTAGAGAACAATGATTCACTATTTTATGCTACTGGGTTAACACGGGAAGAAGTTCTCAATTATCAGCTATGTTATGACGATTTGAATAGAGAATACTTTTTTATCGTTAAACGAGGCCATTGGGGGCAACCTACAAACTTGTATAATGTAGACTGGTATTACTATACAAATGTGTTTTCTGATGGTGCTCCCATAGGCCATGATTTGTACTCAATTTGGCATTATTTTAAAGTTTTCCACTGCACACGTCATTGGAGACACGGTGATACCCCATATCCGATTCCAATTGATGAGGAGCAAGAACGATAATTGTGTAATTACAGCAAGAGAATGGCTTTTAAGCCGTCTCTTGCTCTATTCTTATTTGTTATGAGAAAGATATTTCTAATTATTTTGTGGTTACTCTTGCAAATGCCGTTGTGTATGCAAGCGCAGGAACCCCAAAGATTCTTTGAACGTCATTACATCGATGACCTCATTTTCATGAACGAGAACGATCTGCTTGTTCTTGGAGCCGACGAAGCGGCGGATGTCGCCCTTTACAAAGTGGATGAAAACGGAGAACTTATCAATATGGTTGTTCTTCCGAGCATCCAGGACAACAACAGTTTGAGGCATTTGGCACGTTTCCATGACGGTTCGGTCGGGCTATTCGTTACGAAGTACTCGAATGACACTATCAGGCTGCAAAGAATGACAGTCCACGAGGATTTGTCCGTGGACACTATGGATTTCAATTGGGAAGGCTATGATTTCTATAGGTTTATTGCTGGTGGTGAGCAATGGGTTGAGGATGCTTTGGGCAAGTATTATTACTCTTATTATGTTGATACCTTGTGGGCAAGCGGCCATCATGGATTAAGGATACTGAAGTTTGACGGAAACGGTGAGTTGCTGACCGAAAGGCTTCTCGACGATCCTGTACCTTCTTCAAGCGGCTGCTATATGTTCCCGACACCCGACATGATGGGATGCCGAATTGTTTTGGCGGGAAATGGCGGGAAAAGTACTATTTACAATTGCTATACCTTGGATGGCGACCTCAATACCGTAGCCGTCAAAGAGAATATCGACCAATTGTCTTATCCTTTGCAATGCGGTTGGCAGGCTTGTTTTCGCATGAATCCATACAACGGCAGGACTTATACTATCAATATGGAGATTGAGGTTATACCTGACCCTAATGACCCATATGGGAATCCGCTTGTTGTACACAACGAAGATGTCTTAATGAGTGTGTTTGATGCCGACAATTTTGAGCAATTGGCCTACACTTGGGGTATCACTTCCGAAATCCCTTGTACACTAGGCAAACCAAACTCTATTGACTTTGGCGAAAATGGCGATGTTTATATGGCCAGCGGCATGGACAAACCAGACAACTGGTACTTTTCCAAAAGTCTTTACATCGTCCATTTGGATGAAGACCTCAACAAACTTCAAGAGATTTATTATAAGGAAGACGGCACAGAACTTATGTATTTTGGAGGTTTGCGCCTCAATTCCAATGGGGATGTCTTCATCAGTTGTCAAGTTGCAAAACCAAGCATGACTGGTACGACAGGTGCCATCTTCAAAGTACCAAAGGAAGTTTTTGACGGCATAGAGGAAGCCCATGATGCCGGCTTTGCCGTGGCGGTGGCTTATCCCAATCCGGGGAAGAATGTGCTTAATATCCGCACGGCCTTGCAGGATGCTTGGGTGGAGGTGTATGATGTGAATGGGAAGCTTGTTCACAGCCAAGAGATAGCGGAAAATGTCACAGCCATCAACGCTGAGACATGGCCTGCTGGAATGTACGTATGGAAAATGATTTCGGATGGGAAGGAAGTGGAGAATGGGAAATGGATAAAAGAATGATGTGAGTGAATTGTTTGAAAACAAAGCATTCATAAGAAATTACTGATAATAATTAAACTAAAAGTAAAACTATGATTGAAAATGTATTTATTAAATTGGTAACAAGCGGCTTGCTGGAGGAGTTTCAGTCTGGCGTTGCTTGGGAGAAACCTTTGGCGCATTCCGTAAACGAATCATTAGGTAGTGGATTCAAAGGGTTTACTTTGCTGAATATTCAACCAAGTTGTTTTGAATGGTGGAATTTTGGCATTGCAGTGTTTGCTTGTGTTGTTACGGTTGTTACATGTATATTTACAATTTATATGTATGTCCTCCTCAAGCAACAAGTGGTTGACCAACTTTCCCAATCTTTAAAGAATGAGGAAAACAATAAGTTGACTTTCGAAAAGAGTAGAAAACATGTAGAAGAGATTAATATCCAGATACTCAACAATTCATTGATTAAACTTATTGAGAAGAAGCACAATATCAACAACAATTATGATTACTTGTGTGATTATTTGTCAGAGCATTCTAGTTTATTAAAAGACGGACCTGTGGTTATGAAAGAGGGTTCTTTGGCTCCAATCATAATAGATATTGAAAGAAATCTTGGTTCAGTGAATGAAATCATGAAAGTTTTTGATGTTTGGAATAACACACTTGAAGATGCCTCGAAAGCAATCAGTGATTCATTAGATGAATTAAAAACAGAAGATGTTATTGCTTCAAATTTTGATGAAACAGACAAGTGGCTGCAAAGGTTTAGTGAGAATGAAACGATGTTTTCTCACGCAATTGACAATGCAGTCGCGCAAATCAAAGAAAGAATTAAACACAAATAAATATGAATACAATATCAGATTATCTGGAGTTTTCTCCTTTTGACAACAAAATTTCTGGAGAATTTCTTAAGGACATTCCTGAGAACTCGTCTGAACCTGACAAACCAATTGATGAGGAAAACGAATTTTGGAATAGGTTTTTTTTCAAATATTCAGAGAACCAATACGAAAACACCATAGCGGCTTTGAAAAGTGCCATTGGAGAATCGAACAGGCATTATATTTTGTTTGTTGGGCCAAGTGGATCCGGAAAGACAACTTTTTTGAATTATCTAATCAAAAACAGGCATCTTTATTTTGATGAAAACTTGGCAATCGACATGACAAATCTGATCAAAAATGCTACTAGTGCAGAGTTAAAGTCGAATCTTCTACATGAGGTCTTGGATGCCAAAATACTGGAATATTTGGATGAAACTGTTGTCACGGAAATTTCAAAGAACCTAATAGTGCATGACAAAAAAGAGCTGTCTTGGGACGTAAAATGGTTAACAGGGAGCGAGTACGATGATCACGAACTGTTTTATAACTTTATTGGGTATTGTAGAAACCGTTTTTCAAAAAGCCGTGTTAGGAGTTTTTGCCGTAGTATTAAGGATATTAGTGATAAAATCACGTTGTATTTCATCTCCTTTATTTTCAATCAATGTTTGAAGGGAAAAAAACCATGTGTTTTCATTTTTGACAATTTAGATGAGTTAGAACAGACTTATTTGGTTGAATCACTTAATTTTGATTTACTTACTTCGTTTTCTAAAGCACAGGAATTCTTCAAAAAAATCGTTTTAACAGATAAGTATCCATTTGTTTCAAAGTGCACTCTTATGGTGTCGGTACGAAGGAATTTTGTGGCCACTGTGAATTCGTGTCAGTTTATTGAGAGGGTGGAAGAAAGGGCTGCAACTATCAGATTTGACAGTGGTTATAAGCAAAATTTATTTGAAATTTTTGAGAAAAGAGTTCGCATGTTTCAAGCGTATCAAAACATTGTTCTCAAAGACGGGGCTTGGAGCGCTAAAAACTTCAACATTTCCACTATCGAAATCGAAAAGCCATATATTGAGCGTCTATGCCGTTTGTTCAACCTTGATTACAGAATAACCTTAAGTTCACTTGCTGATGCTTTGGGTGAGGATATAGTAACATGGGGTAATATTGCTGCAAAGGATAGCGATTGTCGTTTGGGCATACGAGGTTTCTTGTTGTTTTATGTGCTGAAACGAAGATTAAGAAACAATATGTCACGTTTCTCAAAATACGTTGATGATGAATTGAGCCGTTATACTTGCAATAGAAATCGTATGTATTTTTCCTTATTGACAAACATGTACGAAGACGAGGAAGGTGGTACGAAGAAAAAACGACAAACAGATATTGTTCATGTCTCTCTATTAGAGTTCACAAATAGAGTAAAGTTATGGTATGAGGATGTCTCGGTTAAATCCATGTATGAAACTCTATTTGTTTCAGGATACCACAATTATTCTCTACCGGCCAGCTTAGAGGGGGATACTATTAATAACTATCTACGCGAAGAAAAGTATAACGTGTCTTTGCAATCATTATGCAATTACGTTGCCGAACTTTACACCAAAGACAAGGATGAGCTGAGTAATGTTGAAATAGTGGTTAATCCATTATGTTCAGAATACACGAGACATGTATTTATACATTATGAGTATTTTAATCTTTTGTCAGTTGCAAATGAAAGAAATACTGAACTTTTGTATGGCGCAAAATCGCTATTCCAACACGAAACCAAGGAACAAATCAAATCGTGCATGGACAAGGTTTTTGAGATGACACAATGGGTTGTCAATAAAGCCGATAATCATGTTTGTCAGATTTGCCACAAGGGATGTGATAATGGAAAGAAAAATGACTGTAGTGGAGCCATAAAAACCCTGCAAGATAATGGGTTTTTAATCCAAAACAACATACTCTACACCTCAAGAGTGATCACCTCGCATATCAATTATCTTGATTCATTCAGAAAGTTTTTGTGGAACAAGCTTCATGAAAAGAGCAGGACAGAAAATGCAGAAATGCAGAAATGCGTGGTGGAAGTTATCGAAAGGTATGTTGATTTGTACCGCAAAAAGCAGGTCGAGAACAGAGCGGCTGACGTGGTTGTGAAGAGCATCGAAGAAAACATCTTGTTTGCAAAGAACAAAGGTTATGATGTCTGGACACCTATCAAGATTGGCTTGGGGAGCAATGAAGAATAATCAACAAAGGTAATTAAGAAATGAAGAATATCACAAAAACTATCATTCTTGCAACAGCAGTGACGGCCTTGGCCGTCCTGCTGCTGGCGGGATGCCGAGATGGAAATAAAAGACGTTCTGCGCAGAAGGAGCCTGAATTTCACATGCCGGCACCCATCGACACGTCGGAAATGGACGAGGAGTTTTACAGACGAATGCGAGAGTTTGAGGCTTTGCATCCGGATACACCGCTGGATAGGTGAGTTTCAGCTTTCCGATGGGGTTGTGAAAGCCAGAAAATGTCGTAGTTTTGTAGGCAGATATAGCAAAGGATTAATTAAAGGGCAATTCTAAATAAAACTCTTTGATAATCAGATAAATATTTGTATATTTGC
>CALBNP010000108.1 GCA_937896505.1 uncultured Bacteroidales bacterium
CTCCATGGCGAAGGCCAGCGCATGATGTGTTTCGGCTCGGCTTTCTTCCACAAGGCGAAATCGACGGGGTTGTGCTTCTCTTCCTGACCGTTCAGGTCGCGGGTGGTGTTGAGCAGTTCCTCGAAATTACGTCCCGAAAGAATGCCGTATGGGTGTTCCTTGTTGTATTTTTCAATGTCGAAATACACGCTGCCGTTTTCGATGTAGGCAAAACCGTTGTCCAGAATCTTCTGCACCATGGCAATCTGCTCGATGATGTGGCCCGATGCGTGCGGTTCGATGGATGGACGCAGCACGTTCAGCTTGTCCATGCTCTGGTGATAGCGATTGGTGTAATATTGCGCCACTTCCATTGGCTCGAGGTTTTCCAGGCGGGCTTTCTTTGCAATCTTGTCTTCGCCTTCATCGGCATCGTGCTCCAAGTGACCCACGTCGGTGATGTTGCGCACATAGCGTACTTTATAGCCAAGGTGCGTCAGGTAACGGAACACCAAGTCGAAAGTGATGGCCGGACGGGCATGACCCAAATGGGCATCGCCATAAACGGTAGGACCGCAAACGTACATGCCCACATGAGGGGCGTTCAAAGGCTTGAAAGGTTGTTTGCAACGCGTCAGCGTGTTGTAAATGTATAAAGCGTTTTCCATATTCGATTAAATTTATTCGGTGCAAAGGTACAACTTTTTGTTTATCGAAACGAATACCTTGTTTATTACGACAATTTGGGGAGGACAGGAAATGGCTATTGGCTTAATGGTCCATTAGGAAAAACGAATGTGTTTGTCGGGAGGATTAGCTGGCCAGAAGCCAATAGCCAGCAGCCACAACAACATTTTCTTCCGTATAACATAATAGTTGTCAGATTTTTGTATTTTTGCCTCAAATTATAAACCGTTTATAGTATGAAAAAGTCATTACTTATCGTTGCTGCATTGATTATCAGCAGCTTCATGTCGGCACAGCAAGTGCTGAAACTTGAAAATCCTGAACAGACCAATAGGGATGGATGGGTCGGAAATACCAATCTTTCCCACATGGCCATGATGGAAAACACGATTATGGTCATGGCACCGCGCCAATTTGATCCTGATATTAACGGAAAAATCACGAGCCTGAAATTCTATCGTCAGGTTTACAACGAATACAATACCACGTCCTATACGGTGAAGATTTACGAGGGCATCGATTTGAAATGGTATGATGAAAACATGAATTATTACTATTTCAATTCTTGCGGCAATGAGGTTTATTCACAGGACTATACGGCATCGAGCGAAGGCTGGCAGACCGTCGAACTTGACACGCCTTACAACATTCCGGATGGCGAATTCTGGATTGGCGTAAAGATGAACGGCGAAGGCATGGCTGTCTTTGGCGACCAGGCGGGTGCCGTTTTGGGCCAGTATTACTACAGCGACCAGTATGAATTCGAGTGGTATTGGAAGCCATCTTATTTTGTGGTGGATTGGGACGAATACCTTTTCTCATTGGGTTTGGCCGTTTTTGTTGAACCAGGCGCCCCGGTAAGCTGCAATCCTGTCCAGAATTTTTATGGTGTGGGATGGGTTGATGGACAAATGGCCGAGCTTTTCTGGGAAGTTCCCGAAAACGGTTCGACCGGCACGCTGACGGGCTATAATGTCTATAGAGATGGTGCCAAAATAAACGATGCCTTGGTCGTTGAAACCGAGTTCTTAGATTGGGGAAATGGCGAACCGCAGGTCATGGGGGATCTTATCCCTTACGAGACTTATACCTATTATGTGGAAGCTGTCTATAGTGACGGCTGCACTTCGCAATGTGATCCTGTTGAAGTGACTATTGAACAAAGCGATGATGTCGTGGAAAACAGCATAATTCAAGTTAAGGTCTTCCCGAACCCAGCCGAAGGTTTTGTGAACGTCGCAGCCGAAGGCTTGCAAAACGTCACCTTGATTGACATGATGGGCCGCATCGTGA
>CALBNP010000109.1 GCA_937896505.1 uncultured Bacteroidales bacterium
GCAATAAGTTATCCTCAAAAATCCTTGACCTCACCGACAGCGACAAGCCGTACATCGGTACTTCGTTGGCGAACTATCCAGTCTTCACCGAGGCGCATTACCACGGCACGTTAGAGCCTAACCAATGGGGAACAATCACTCTTCCTTTCGTGCCTTCGAGCCACTCGGGAATCGTGTTCTTCTCCATCGACAATGTGGATGCGACAAACGGCACGCTCACCCTTTCGGTAGCCGATAACATCGAGGCGGGCAAGCCTTACCTGATCAGGAACCAGACGGGCAACGCCGGCTTCACGCTTTCGGCTTCGGCTTCATACGTCCCCGTCAACATCAACGCATCCGAACAGATCGTCGGCAGCTTCGCCCTGAAGGGCAATTATTCCAACAACAATGTGCTAACCGGAGATGGTCTTTATCAGCTTGATGGCAACAAGTTCGTCAGCACCAGCAGCCTCAGCATCGACCCGTTCCGCGCCTACCTGAAAAACAACGGCGGCTCCGCTGCGGGAACCATCGTGATAAACTGCGGCGGTGTGCTTGTGAAGATCACCAACTATGACGAAAGCACCGTCACCCTCTACGGCCTGAAGAAAGTGGAGTTCATCAAGGAGAACGACACACCGGCCGTGCGCGTGACATACGCCGACAACAGCACGGCGACTTATACTAATCCAAAGAAGGTTGACTTCGGGAAATAGCGGGGAATTCATCTATACAAACAAATAAGGACTAATAGGACTCACTATACAATTTATATCGTATCTTTGCAACCTATAAATGAAAACAAAAAGTCTATCAATTAAAATGAAAAAAACATTAGCAATCCTCATAGCAGCTTTAGGCTGCATCACGGCTAACGCACAAGAAATCAATGCTGTTGTCACACGACAAGGCACCACCAACAAGAACTGCTATCAGCTTAGCAGCCTGCCAAGCGTCGTTTTTGGCGAAGGCAACACCATCACCGTCAATGAAGGTGAAACTGCAAAAGAACAATATACACTTTCCGGAAGCAACACGCTCACCGTTCTTTTCGGCTCGGCCATCAACAACGCAGTAAACGCCAAAAGCCTTGAGGTAAGCTACCCTATCTACATCTTAGACAACGGCAAACTCTCCGTTTCGGAAACGATGAGCAATGCCAACGCCAACAACCTCGTCATCGAAGACGGCGGGCAACTCATCCACAGCAGCAATGGCGTGATGGCTACCTTCGAGAAGAATGTCCATACCTATTCCTCAACCCAGGCAAGAGACGGCTGGAATCTGATTGCTTCACCTTTCAATGGCGACCTGTCAATTGCAGACCATACCGTATTAGGCGAAAATCACGACTTGTACCTTTACAACGAACCTACCCATTACTGGTATAACAGCAAGGCCACGGGTGTGGGCAGTTTCAATAGCTTGCAAAACGGCAAAGGTTACCTCTATTCACAAGCTGCAACGGATGGAATTGTCATCAAGATGGATGGCCAACTCCTGCCAAGCACTCCTGATGTAAGCATCGAGTTGAAATACACTCCGAAGCTTCTTGACGATGATACTCCCAACACATTGAAAGGCTTCAATCTCGTCGGCAATCCTTACGCCTGCGATGCATATCTTTCCTTATATGCCCAATCAGGAAATGAAGAACAGGCAATTACTCAACCGACTTTCCTTAGATTAAATCAATTCGGCAGTGAATTTTTAAGCACTACGAGAAGCTATGTTACAGTGAAAGCCGGCGAAGGCATCTTTGTTTCGATTCCTGACGGTTATGAATCTCATGTACCTGAAGCTCGTTTCTCAAAGAATCAGCCGCAAAATGCAGCACCAAGCCAAGCACTCGACATCACCGTCAGCGAGGCTGAACGAGGCGCAAGCGTCATCAACAACGCCATCGTATGCTTCGGCGAAGGCTTCAACACCGAGAAGTTCATGCTTAATCCTGAAAATACCAAGATCTTCATCCCTCAGAATGGCAAGGAATATGCCGCCGTTTCGACAAACTCAACGAGCGGTGAAATGCCCGTCAGCTTCAAGGCAGCAAAAGACGGCAGCTACACCATCACCGTCAACACCGAAAACGTGGAAGCCGAATATCTCCACCTTATCGATAACATGACTGGTGCCGACGTTGACCTTCTCGCAACACCAAGCTACAGTTTTGAAGCCAAGACCAGCGACTACGCTTCACGTTTCAAACTCGTGTTCGGCGTCAAGGACAACGAGACTGAAGCAGCGGAAAACTTCGCCTACATCAGCAACGGTGAAATCATCATCAGCAACGAAGGCCGTGCCACCCTGCAAGTCATCGACGTGATGGGACGCATCATCAGCAGCGAGGAAATCAACGGCGAATGCCGCATCAGCACCAATGGCCTTACCGCTGGCGTGTACATCCTTAACCTCAACGGCAAGACCCAAAAGATTGTTGTCAGATAAGTTTATATGCTACGCATAGAAATCTTGGAGGAAATCTAATTGAGGAAATCCTTTATAAGAAATTTCTAAACAAAGATTTCCCCAAGAATTTCTCGCGAAGCGATAAAAAAAAGAGAATTAGAATTAGAATAAAATAGATACGAAAATGAAGAAATTAGTATTGACAATAGCAGTCGTTCTCGGAATGACATTTGGCGCATCGGCACAACATTTGGGTGACAACGAGCCTCAAGCACAAAGAGGTCTCTTCGGTCGAGGCAACGCCCCACAATATGAAGGCACAAATGCCGACTCCCCTATGCTGCCTCATCATGGCGAAAGCACGAACCAAAATGCCAATACTCCTCTTGGTTCTGGTGCTCTGCTGCTCATCGGCTTCGGCACTGCCTACGCTGCTTCGAAACGCAGGAAAGAATAAGCCTCGCCTAAGGCTAACCTAATCAAAGAGGGCTGACCATTCGGTCAGTCCTCTTTTTGTTTGGTGAATAGGTCACGAACTTTTCTGGGCTTTGCCCCCACTCCCGCTTCGCGTCATGGCGAGGAACGAAGCCATCCAGGCACTCGTCTTGTTCCTTTGACTTCGTCGAAATCGAAGATTCAGCGTAGCTAATCTTGCCTTGGGCTGCGATTTCGTCTTGATACGAAAGTAACCGAAAGAATCAAGGGCATGACCATCGGCCCAACACACATGGCGGGCGCTTCCCCGCCGTCCTGCCCAGACAAGTTTTGCCTTTCCTTCTTTTTCTTTTCCTTCTTTTTCCCTTTCCCTCTTTCTCTCTAAGGTGTTCCTCTGTATTCTAAGGATTGAAGTCAAGCATCGGAGATGCGACATCCGATGACACCGATTAGGGGAATCGGGCACAAAAAAGCCAATATGAAATCGATAACAAGTGCCTGTTTTGATTCTTCAAAAAAAGCCTATGTCATACCGACGAAGGAGCGTATCTATAGGCTTTTTGATAGATGGAACAAATAACAATAGATTTCTTCCCTGCGGTCGAAATGACATTGTTATTTGTTCCACCTATATCAAGACTGACTCTAGGATTTGTTTAAGATTTGTTTCCTTTATTCTCACGTCCGGCAGGCATTCGTGAAGATCCATGCAATTCGTGGTTTCTCCACCTTGTCCGGCAAGCCTACTTGGAGATAAGCCTGTCCGACGATGCGCCCACCATAAAGGTAAACTCGCCCGGTTCGTAATGCCAGCCCTTTTCGGTGGAATACACCGACAAATCCCTTTCGGAAAGCACAAAGGAAACCGAAACGGTTTCTCCTTTCTGAACATGGACACGCCGGAAACCTTTCAGCAGTTTTGAAGGCGGCGTAAGGGAAGCCAATTCATCGCGTACATAAAGCTGCACCACTTCGTCGCCATCACAATTCCCTATGTTCTTTACCGAACACGAAACGACAAACAGCGAATCTACATCATCATGGTTTTCAGCGATTTGCAAGTCTCCATATTCAAATTCAGTGTAACTCAAGCCATAGCCAAACGGATAAAGTGGCTTTGAGCTTCCTTCCACATAATCGGAACAACTGGGCTGGGAATAATAGACCGGAATCTGACCCACATAAAGTGGTACAGAAATCGGCAAACGGCCAGCCGGATTGTAATCGCCCCAAAGGATGTCGGCCAAAGCCGAACCGCCTTCCATGCCTGGATACCATAGCATCAGCAGGGCATTGGACTTTTCGGCGGCAAGGTTTTTCAACATCGGACGGCCTTCGACATAGACTACCACCGTCGGCTTTCCTGTCGCGAAGATGCGCTCCATCAACTCGTTCTGCTTGCCTAACAAATCCAAAGTGCAGCGGTCGTAGCCTTCGCCACATTCCATATCGGAAAGAGACGGTGTGGCTTCCGTAAAACTCGAATTGGAGTCACGCGCCGATGAACCACCGACAACCAAAACCACCGCATCAGCCGATTGTGCGGCTTTCACCGCCGATTCAATGTCGGCATCCGATTCATCACGCACCGAGCAGCCTTTAGCATAGACCACCTCTGCCCTGCCCTTTTCACAGATTCCTTCCAACATCGTAACGATTCTTTCAGGCTCTTGCGGCGACGTGTAATCGCCCAACTGATTGTACATGTTATCCGCATTCGGGCCAATCACGGCGACCTTTTTAATCGTTTCACCAAAAGGCAAAATGCCATCGTTTTTCAGCAGAATTGCCGATTCCAAAGCGACTTGTTTTGCAAGGCTAATGTTTTCGGCAGAACCGACTTCTTTTTTCGCAAGTGTCTCATCCACAAACGGATTGTCGAACAAACCCAAATCATATTTCAACTGCAATACATGACGCACGGCACGGTCAATGTCTTCTTCGGTAATCAATCCACGCTGCAAGGCCTCTTTCAGGAAACCGCCGTAGCTGTAGCCACTAAGATCAATATCGACACCCGCTTTCAAAGCCAGAGCCGCGGCTTCGGCAGGATCAGCCGCCACATGATGGGTTGCAAATAAGGCATTGATGGAAAACAAATCGGAGAAAACGACACCATTGAAACTCCATGATTTACGCAAAACCTCTTGCAAAAGCCAAGCATTTGACGTACATGGCACGCCGTCGATGGCATTGTAGGATGTCATCACCGACTGGGCTCCACCTTGTTTTATTGCCATTTCGTAGGCTGGCAGATAATCACCCATCAAGCGGTTTTGTCCCACTTCGGCAGCGGCTCCATTGTGTCCACCTTGCGACATGCCATACGCCGCGATATGTTTCAAAGTGGAAACCACGTTTTTCTGCATTCCTTTTACAACGGCAGCACCGAGAGTACCGGCAAGATACGGATCTTCGCCCATGGTTTCCTCAACCCGCGACCAACGTGGATCACGGGCAATGTCCAAGACCGGACCATAACCTATTTGCGCGCCTTGCAGACGGATTTCCTTGCCCATCACCTCACCCATCTTTTCGAGCAGTTCGGGATTCCAGGTGCTTGCCTGCGCAATGCCTGTCGGGAAAACCGTTGTGCCGATTGCCATGTGGCCATGCGGCGCTTCTTCACAAAACAAAAGCGGAATGCCAAGACGCGTATTTTCAATGGCATAACGCTGCATTTTGTTCAGCATGATGGCCGCTTGTGCAGGTTTCAGACCCGTTTCAACCGTCTTTTGCGACCAAGGGTCGGCACGCAAAACGCCATAACACGAACCCAACGGCAACGTGTCCATCGTGCCTTTGAAACTCTCGCTGAGCCAGAGCGAATCGCCTTCCTTTTCATAAAAACCGAAACCAATCGGACATGACAGCTGACCGCATTTCTCATCGAGAGTCATTTGAGAAAGCAGTTCATCAACCTTGTCTTGTTTGGAGCATGAAGAGCACAAAACAAGAAAAGACACCATCAAAGAGGAGAAAAAAAGTTTTGTCATCGTTTTGAGCGTTTAGTGAGACTACACTAATTTTCCAATCCAGTCTTCCCTATCGCCAGGCAGCATATCCACCACTGGGATTTCAATCATCGTGTAGCAACCGGGTTGCAAGCGCATGGTGGCACGTGCCACGTTCACAAGCACTTGGCCCGTTAGGGCGGGATTGTTGATGCTCATGTTGAAATCGAAACGCTGGTTTTGGGTCATGCCAGAAACGCCTTTGCGCACCATGTTGACGCCATGCCCCATATCGCGCACATCATCAACGCTATCGACGGCAAACACATGAGTTTCGTCGTTGGCGAAATACGAGTCGGCCTTGATGTCGGCGGTCACCTGCTCAAGACTTGCGCCCTCTTCCAGTTCAACATACACCATGCGGCGGTGAATGCCTTCGCCCAAAGGAATGGTGACCGACAATGCGTTTCTCACACCTTTCTTGCCACGCACACAAACGCTATGCCCCATCGACATGCCTGGACCGAAATTGGTATAAGTCAATCCTTTAGGAGCAAGACCTTGCAACAAAGTGCGAACCACCGAATCCGAACCTGGATCCCAGCCCGCAGCAATCACGCTGACGGTTTTCGTTTCCTTATTGATAGGCATCAGTTCATGGCGATATTCCGGAATCGAAGTGTGAATGTCGAATGAATCGACAGTATTGATGCCCAAAGGCAGAATCCGTTTGGCATATTCGGGACAGCTGCGCGTCGGCAAGGCCAAAATGGCCACATCGACATCATTCAGTTCCTGAATGTCTTTCACCACATGATAAGGCGTCAATTTCAGAGGCTTGTCGTCATCGCCCTGACGGCGCACGATGCCCGCAATCTCGAAATCGGGTGCCATTTCCAAAGCCTGCACCGCATAACGGCCTATATTGCCGTAACCTACGACGGCTGCTCTAATCTTTTTCATTTCAATTCAATTTGGTGAGCAAAGATAGGAAAGTTTAGATTAGAGCAGCTACTCTCCGATAAAAAAACGCATTATTCAATCATGGGAACACTGTTTTGCATTACTTTAGAACCCGTAAAGTACTCCTCTACGATGCTTTGGACGGTAATTGTTCGTAAAGGTGGAACAGGCATCATCCGAATTGTCAAGTGCCATTCCGACAGGTGCTTGTCGGAATAAGCCATGCATGGCAGAGCCAAGCCTCTTTTTATGCCTATCGCAACGCGCTATTCATATCGAATGTTGTAAAGGCACAAAATAGGGATTTTTTCATTCCAACGGATTGATGAAACGAAAAACACTTGCGGGACAAAGAAAACCTTTTGGTAAAATTTGCCACAAAAAAAATCTGCTTCAAGTGACTAATGTATCAGGAAAAAGAGTCTAACCAAATAAAAGATAAAATCTACATTTTATGGACAAAATACACATAGGTCAAATGATACAAGCAGTACTTGAAGAACAAGGACGCACCATGAAGTGGTTTGCCAAGAACATTCATTGCGACTATAGCAACGCTTATACAAGAACATTCATTGCGACTATAGCAACGCTTATAAGATACTGAAACGCGAAAACATGGATCTTAACCTGCTGATTACCATCAGCAAGATTCTCGACCATGATTTCTTTCTGGACATTTCCAAAGCCATTAAGAATGATGCTTCATGATTTTTCATTGGCACAATATGCCAATAGGAATGGAAAAATATGCAACAGACAACAAACATCTGATAATCAACATCCTCTTAACTTTGCAAGAGAATCCATCTAAACGATAATCATATATGAAAAACAGAAAGAAAAAAGTAATTAAATCAGCAGCAGCGGTCACAATGATAGCCGCCACCATGTCGCTCACATCATGTGAGTTTATGGCGGCATTCGCCGATGGCATGGCTCAAGGTATGGCAAGCTACAACTACTACAATCCGTATGGATATGGCAGCTATAACTCATTTGATGCCAATAATTCGAGCTATCCCCAGAATTCGTATGCCAGTTGGAATCAAGCACAACCAATAGTCCCTCTGCAACAGCAGGATCTCTATAATTATGCAGTGCAGGTTTGGAATGATGTCGAAAGACAACAGCAGCAGCAACAACAAGTGCTTTATAATTATGCAGTGCTGGTTTGGAATGATGTCGAAAGGCAACAGCAAGAACTTCACGACAACATCAAAAACGCAAGTAAGCAGTACGGTTTCGAACTCACAGAGGAAGAGATCCTGGAAATAATGAATGAGGCCAATAAAGCTTATCTAAATGAAATTAATGGGACAAGCAGTTTATCAAATTCGCCATCGAATCCATCTGGATACCAAGGACAAACGAGTTCTAGCCAATACGAGAATATGTACCGCAAGTGGGAAAGAATTGCTGAAGGCTGCATTAACAACGGAATTTCAGGAGGATCGTCACCAACGGCAGCTTGCCTTCAAAACAAACAGACTTTACTTGACGCCCAAAAACAAATGAAACGAATCCGTTCGGAAGCAGCACAAAATGGTGTTTATATCCAACAGTCCAGATGGGAAACAGCCACTGGAGGGTATTAAACAGGTATTCGGTGAATTTTTTAACAATCTAATAATCAAATCATAAACATTCAACTTTTAAAAAAATGAAGAAAATTGCATTATTCATCGCATTGTTCATGGCATTTAGCGCCATTGCATTTGGACAAGACAATCCACAAACATTGACTTCGCCTACGCCTCAAAATGCAGGCACATTGACACCAGCACAAGACTCGCTTTTGGTGCCTGCCTCCCAAACGGCGCCTGAAGGAGAAAGCCTTGCGCAATCCCAAACTCTAGCAACTGACGCACAAACAGCAAAAAATGAAGGTGGTACGGGTATTATTGAATGTTCTTTAGGATTCAAGTTTAAGAAAGAAAATGACACAAAAGCTTTTAGAGATGATTTTCAAGCGATTTTTGGAAAACGTTTCAGCAGTAATTCGCCAATGTATGCAGGTGTCGGTTTTGGCTTTTCATTGGCAAGTACGTATTCTAGGATTTTAGGAAACAGATTTGACACGGACCAAACTATACTTAAAATTCCAATTTGCATTGGATTTGTCGCTCCAACCAATTTTCACTTGTCGGTGGAAGCCGGTCCCGTTTTCAATTATTTGGCTCGCTATGAAGTCAACGGTGAAAAGCAAGACTTGTCGGGCACCGACAGGACTGGTTGGAACGGATGGGTGCAGTTTAGTGCAGGTATATATATTATTAATTTTATGGCCCATTACGAGTTCCCTTTCCAATCGGGAGGCAAGGGCGTGTGGCTGTTTGGAATTAGTTTCGTAAATTTCTAACCAAGTTCCTCAAGGGAAATCAAACGGCATGAAAATTATCCAAATAAAAAAGCTATCAATAATTGATAAAGTAGGTAAGCAAAATAGCTCTAGTACTTTGTAACATCTAAATATTGCATAAAACAAAGAATAATCGTATCTTTG
>CALBNP010000110.1 GCA_937896505.1 uncultured Bacteroidales bacterium
CCTTATCCAATTTAGGCATTTCGACCATGAAAGCCGGAAAGACTTCCTTTTCGAGGATTTCCTTGGCGATAGGAAACTCGCCCTTCATGAGCGGATTCCACTGTTCCAGTCCATCGACAGTCTGGACGTAGGTCTTAATGTCCATCTTACCGTTGCGGATCTTGGTGTTGTTGATGTCGTTCTTGCGAGAAATGATGTAGATTTCATCACTGGTGCGTTCCCATACTTTTTCAGGCACAGGCATTGAGAGGCGAGCCATGCGCTTATGTGCTTCGCAGAAGCATTGTCCGAATGAACGGAATTCAAATCTCGGCTTCGATTCTTCGCCGATTTTCATTTCTTCTTTTGCCATATTTTAAAGTTTTGGCCTTTAGCTTTTAGCCATTAGCCGCTTGCCACTGATGAGCAAGTTAAAAGCTAATGGCTAAGAGTTAACGGCCGATTATCAATTCTGAGGAATTTCTTCGCCTTCGGCTGGGTTGGCAGCGTTTGGTGTAGCATCGGCAAGTTTCCATGCACCGCCGTCTGGTGTGCGGGCAAATGATTTTTCACCGACGTTGGTGATAGTCTGGCCCCATTCGCCTGTGGTGCCTCTTTCGTAGACGTCTCTTTCAGTGCCATCAAGCATATAGAGTGCTATACGGACGGTCTTCTTTCCCGATAAGCCACCATTGAAGAACAGGTTTGCAGGCTGTTCAGGATGATCTCCTTGGACATCTTGGCTATAGAGTAGCACATAACCGTGAGCAGGGGCGACGACAGTAGCATCAGCAATCCACTTGGCATTATCAATTCCTTCAGCACCATCCTTGCAGATGTACATGCCTTCCAATGGGAGGTCGAGGTCGCCCTTGTTGTAGATTTCGATGAACTTAGTGTCGCCATTCAGTTCGTTGAGGACGATGTTGGAAAAATCAAAAGGAGTTGAGCCTACGGTGTAATTCATTTCAGAAGAAATGGCCTCTGCCTTCTTGTTGACAGCCTTGACATAAAAAATGACCTTCGTGTTGCTTGGCATAGCAGGAATGACGGCTGCGTAGGTATCCTTTTCATTTGTAGGGGTCATTACGATGGTTTCCATTTTGCCACCGGCAAGATTGGCATCCATATAATATAAAGTAGCCGTGAAGGTTTCAAAACTCGTGATGACAGCCTTGACGGTGACATCAGTGTTTTCGGTGACATCGGTAGGCGTATAGTTCACTGACGTGATTCTGATGCCTGGATATTTTTCGTCTTTTACGCATGAAGCAAGACCAATGATAAGGGCTAATGCCACAAATAATATCTTTTTCATTTTCATTCAATTTTAATGTTAGACAATTATGATTTTAGAAAGCAATCTGGAAACGTGCGAGGAGCATGTGGTAGTTGACACCTGCTTTGCCAGGTTCCATGGCAACCTGCGTGAAGTCCTTGGTTGGATTGCCGGCAGCATCGAGGCCGCAGAAGAGCTTGCCCTTGCCATTGGCATAACGGTCATTGTTGACATACTGATAGTTGAGGGCGATTTTCACATTTTTGCCAAAATAGAAATTCAGGCCTGCGCCATAAAGTTCTGCTGAACCGCCATAGATGGCTTCGGAAACAGCACGGTCTTTATAGTCGTTCATATCGACATATTCGTAACGGAGAGCCAGTTCGACATCACCCCAGCTTCTGCCACTGCGAACGCGGTTGAACTTGGCGCCATCACTGTCGTAGCTCTGCTTGCCACCAAAGAGTAGCATTCCACCTTCCACATACCAACCATTAAAATAGTATGGCTTGCTCAGTGCATGGTCCTTATCCAAATAGCACCAGTCGGCCATCCAAGCACCTTCCATGCGGAGACCGCCAACGTGACCTGCGAGTTCGGCTGTTGCCAAAAGGTTGTGGTCGGTGAACTTGATGTCATCAGTATCGACATACTTTTTACGATTGATGTTGGTGGTGTTGCGGGTGCTGTAGCGTGTCACGCCATTCACGCCGCCTTCGTCAGAGGTCTTAGGGGTATCGTACATGAAAGCGCCGCCGATGTGGAGACCATAGTCGGCTTCGTTGACCGGACGGACAACAATCTTACCGACATACGACAGACCTTCGTCCATGCCATAGTCCTTGTTCTGGTCTTCAACGAAAGTGCGTGTTTCCTGGCCTTCGATTTCCTGGAACAGAATACTGGCACTACCGAAGAAATACTTGTTGCTGTACTTGGCAAACACACCGAGGTGACGGCTTGGAGCCAAAGCATTGACAATCATCGGGCGTTCCATGAATTCGAGGTAACGCGATGAGGTGTTGCGCGACATGGAGAAGTCGGGTTTCATGTTACCAACGGTAAACTGCCAGTTCTTGAGGCCGTTGTAGCGGACAACAGCGTCTTTCAGTTCAAAGGAGCCATTAGCAAGTTCCATATCGATTTCGCCGTACCAAGATGGAGTGATTTGGCCTTTAACGGCAAAACGCGCACGACGGATGCTGGCACCGTTACCAATCGGGTCAGCCCATTTCTGTTGTCCGAAGAAAGCGCCGAAATCAACTTGCACTCTGGTATCGAACCACAGTTTGTAGTCCTTATTCTTTGATTCGAACACGAGGATGCCGTCACGACTTGATGCAGTCACTTCCTCAACATCAACTTTGTTGCCATACTGGTCAATCGCTTGAGCCTTGTCGTCAGTCTGGGCAAAGGCCATTGTTCCTGCGAACAATGCAGCCAACATAAAAGTAATTCTTTTCATTGCTGTTAGTTTTAGTGAAACAATTTGTTAATTACACTTGTTTTAAGGATTGCCAAAATTATTAAATGTTTCAACACAATTGCAACAATCACCCCCAAAAAAATTTTTTATTTCATAACAAAACAGCAGACAGCAGCCCACAACCATTTTTCACTTCCACTTTAGTCATATTTGCCAAAACTCTTTATCTTTGCGCAAAATATCACATTCTATGAAACACATCAGACTCGTTTTGGCTTTGGCATTCATCGCCACTATCCAACCCTTGTTGGCTTGCACAAATTTCCTCATCACCAAAGGTGCTTCCGTTGACGGTTCAACTTTCATCAGTTATTGCGCCGATTCGCACATCCGCTATGGCGAACTTTACTACACCCCTGCCGCCGACTGGCCCGAAGGCAGCACCCGAGTATGCTACGACCGCGGCACCAACCGTCCGCGTGGACGTGTGGCCCAGATTGCGCACACTTTCAACGTGGTAGGCTATATTAATGAAAATCAGGTTGCCCTTGGCGAGACCACATTCGGTGGCCGCGAAGAACTCATCGACCCCACCGGCATCGTCGATTATGGCAGCTTGATGTTTATCGCCTTGGAACGTGCCACCTCAGCACGTCATGCCATCCGCATCATGGCCGACCTCGTCGAAGAATACGGCTATGGCAGCGACGGCGAGTCGTTCTCCATCAGCGATGCCAACGAAGTGTGGTACATGGAAATGATGCCAAAAGGCTACACCCAACAAATAACCAAGAAAGGCGACACCATCAATGCCGACCGCGGTGCCGTGTGGGTTGCCATTCGCATTCCTGATGGTTACGTGTCAGGTCACGCCAACGCCGCACGCATCACCACTTTCACTCTGCGCAACGGGAAGACCAGCATCACCGACAAAGACTGGGAGAAACTCTACAACGAGGAGGTTGAAGTCATCTACAAGCATGATGTCATCGATTTTGCACGCCGCAAAGGCTACTTCAGCGGCAATGACAACGACTTCGACTTCTCGGCTGCCTACGCTCCCATCGATTTCTCAGCCGCCCGCATCTGTGATTTGCGTGTGTGGACCATGTTCAACGAAGTTTGCGACGGCATGGACGAATATTGGGACTATGTGACCGGCAAAGACCTCACCCACCGGATGCCTTTGTATGTGAAGCCCAACCGCAAAATCAGCCTCAGCGACATGATGGCTTTCCAGCGCAACCACTATCAAGGCACCAAACTCGACAAGACCCTTGACGCAGGCGCCGGGCCTTTCGGTTCTCCAGCACGCTGCAACCCGCTCTATTGGGAATACGACGGCAAGAAATACTTCAACGAGCGGAGCATCGAAGCCATGCAAACCGGATTCTCCTTCATCGCGCAAAGCCGCAACTGGTTGCCCGACATGATGGGGGGCATCATCTGGTTTGGCGTTGACGACACCGGCTCGACCGTCTATACTCCTTTCTACTGCTCCATCACGCAAGTGCCCATCGAATACCGCGTTGGCAATGGCGACATGCTTCATTACTCCGACAACGCCGCCTTCTGGGTCTTCAACCGCGTGGCGCACTTCAAGTATCTGTTCTACAACCGCGTCATCGGCGACATCCAAAAAGTGCAGAAAGAGTTCGAAGACAGCTACATCAAAGCCACCGCTACACTCGAAGCAGGTCTGAAAGACTGCGATTTGGCCGACGTAGCCATTAAAGAAAAACTGACTCAATTCTCAAGCGAAGCCGGCGCCAAGACCGTGAAACGCTGGAAGGAATTAGACAATTACCTTTTGGTGAAATATTTAGACAGCAACATCAAGCAAGAAGACGAGAAAGGCTTCAAGACCAATGGTTACGGCTATCCAGCCCGTCCCGAACAACCCGGCTATCCTGACTCGTGGAAGAAGGCCATCATCGAAGAAACCGGCGAACGCTTCTTGCGGGAATGAGCACGGATAATCTACCTAGTCCAGCGTGTTCGTTAGCCCAATGTTCCGTATCGATGTGAAGAGGCACGACGAAGTGATAGTCAGGGTTGGCAGAAGCGTGATTCAAAGCGAAAAGAACGCCTTGGCTTCATCCTCCTTCATGTTGCGGAAGCCGTATTCGTGGACAACCTCGCCGTTGTCCATGAAGATGATGGTTGGCAGCACACCGTCGTTGACCTTGAGCAGACGGACGACATCGTCGTAAAGCACGCTGCGATAGCGTGCCGATTCCGAGTTCTCGTAAAACCTCTCGATGCCTTCCTGCGTGCCAATGAACAAATAGGTGATGTTGGCGGTCGGGAAGCCATAGAACTGCTGCATGAGCGATAATTTGCGGGCCGACATCTGGCAATACTCGCAACCCGTCGAGAAGAGGCACAGCACCTGCTTGCCCTGCGACAGATGGAGCGTATCGAGTGGCGAATCGGCGATGACTTCATGAAGCAAGGCCTCGTCCAGGTTATGCTCGGGATGGTAGTTTGGCGTGAAGTTGTCGGGCGGCGACACAACAAAGACCGCCACACTCGCCGCTACAGCCACTGCCACCATGACGAACCAGTCGTGCCTGAAACGCTGGCCTTCGTTACGATAGACGAGGACAAAAAGGACGAACAGCACCATGTTTTTCAGCAGACTCTGCCATGGGTTGAATTGCAAAATGTCGCCAAAGCAATGGCAGCTGTCTGTGCGACCTACGACGATGGCATAAATCAATAAAAAGGAATAGCCGACCAGCATGGCCACACTCGCCCACCACACCAATTTATGGGAACAGTTGACAACCAGCGCGATGCCCAATACGAGTTCGACTATGATGACAGCACGTGCCACCAGAAACGAAAAATTGAGGCTAAAAAAATGGTAGCTATAGACATAGAGTTCAAACCTATCCATGCCCACCACCTTCATGATGGCGGAGAAGACGAACACGAGTCCCAGGACGACTTGCAAGGCATATGGTGCTATTTTCCTGACTTTTTCCATGCCGCAAAGTTAAACAAAAAAGGCGCACATCCGATGACGCGCGCCATAGTTCGAAATCGACTCATCACAATGGCTTCAAGGCTTGCCGTGACCGCCGCCGTTATTGTTGCCGTTATTGTTGTTGTTCCCGAAAATATCGTCCCACCAATGGTGTTCGACACCCGTGGCTTCATATTGTGAAATCTCAGTGCAAGTGACATGACCCCAACCCTGTATTTCCTTCGACTTATCGGCACACGACTCACGGCCATCTTCGATGATATACGACTCTTTTTCATCACCAAGTTCCACAACTTCCTCGTTAATGATGGTGGTGCATTTGCAATAGCGCGTCTTGTGGCACGACGAGAAAACGAGCAGCGACAAGGCGAGCAATATGACAAGACATTTCTTCATTTTCTTTCGATATTATTTTGCAAAAATACAAAATTTACTCGACATGACCACCTTCTGACAAGTTATTCACTTCCTGGACGGCCATTCTTTGCAGTAATTGCAGTTGGCATAGGATAAAATGCCAAACAGAATTGGGATGATAGAAATTAATAAGGGCAATTCTAAATAAAACTCTTTGATAATCAGATAAATATTTGTATATTTG
>CALBNP010000111.1 GCA_937896505.1 uncultured Bacteroidales bacterium
TTCCAAATTATTCCCTTGAAAAAGTGTGCAATTTCCAAATTATTCCCTTGAAAAAATGTGCAATTTCTGAATTATTCGCTTGAAAAAGTGTATTTTTGCAGCCTATTAAAGGAAGGAATCATCGTATGTTGAAACGCAAGATGGAAGAAACGCTGCTGCGCTGGAAAAGCACAGACAACCACAACCCATTGGTTATTAAAGGAATACGCCAATGCGGAAAAACCTATATCGTTCAACAATTTGCCAAAGCGAATTACAGGAACACGGTCTATGTCAATTTCGCACTTCAACCAGAGAAAATCAATGCTTTTGTCGGGTCGAAAAACGTGGATGTCATCTTGATGAACTTATCCACGATGATGCCCGAAGCAAAGTTCGTCCCTAACAGCACCTGCATCATCCTCGACGAGATACAGGATTGCCCCGATGCCAGAACAGCCCTGAAATCGTTCAAGCTGGATGGTCGTTTCGATGTCATTGCCACCGGCTCGCTGCTTGGAGTGAAAGGCTATGGAGCCATGCAAAAGAAAGAAGCCACGCCATCGTTGGGCAAGAACTCCGTTCCCGTTGGCTATGAGACCATCGTCGAGATGTATCCTCTTGACTTCGAAGAATTTCTGTGGGCAAATGGCATCCATCCGGAAGTCGTTGATTTGCTACGGACAAGCCTCAAAGAGGAACGTCCCATTCCCGAAGGCATTCACCAGACCATGATGCAGCTTTTGTATAGGTATGTGGCGGTGGGCGGCTTGCCTGAGGTCGTCAACAAGTTCCTGGAAACAAAGCATTTCGGTCAGGTTTCGAAGGTTTTACAATCCATCATCAACGGATACGAAGACGACATGACGAAATATGCCGACGACAACGAGAAGGCTCGCATCCGCGAATGTTTCGAGTCGATTCCGAAGCATCTGGCCAAGGAATACAAGAAGTTCCAGTATTCGATTGTGCGGAAAGGTGGGCGTGCATCCGATTATCACGATAGCCTGCAATGGCTTGAAGATGCAGGAATCATACGCCGATGCTACAACACGACCATCACCGAGCTCCCCTTGGAAGGGAATGCTATCAACGATTGTTTCAAGGTGTATGTCTCCGACATCGGACTGCTGGTCGCCATGCTCGATTCCGGCACGCGCACCGACATCCTTCAAGGCAACCTGCATGGCTACAAAGGCGCCATCTTCGAGAATCTGGTAGCGGATTTCTTAGGTAAGAAAGGACAAAAGCTGTATTACTTCCACAAGGATTCAGGCCTCGAACTCGATTTCCTGGTTCGCTATCAGGGCGAATGTGTGCCATTGGAAGTGAAAGCCAAGTCGGGGAAAGCCAAAAGCCTGACGACGGTGCTGAAAAACACCGAACATTACCATGTGACAAAGGCAATGAAATTTGGCAACTACAACATCGGACGCGAAGGCCCGTTGCTCACTTTACCGCTTTATATGGTTTTTCTCCTTGATTTCGAAGACGATGACAGCATCATGCTTGAAGACATCGACATTGACGGAATCAACAGGATGGCGAGTGAATTGTCTCAAGGCCTTTAGCCAACACCTATAGGCCCCTATCCTTGTACTCGGATTTTCAAAAGGCATCCGCATGAAATACCTCTTTAAGATGCTTGCTGGCCACTACCCACCCCGCGGGATACAATTATTGCAAAATTAAAATCCCAGCAAAAATACCATCCGAACGAAAAATTTTGTACTTTTGCAGCCGAAATCTCGTGAAGATTTTAGTTAATTCATTAAAAATCAACTTTAAACAATTTAAATTATGCCAGCAAAAATCAGATTGCAAAGACATGGCAAGAAAGGCCAACCTTTCTATCACATCGTAATTGCCGACTCTCGCGCACCACGTGATGGTAAGTTCATTGAGAAAATAGGCACTTACAACCCACTCACCAACCCAGCCACCATCAACCTGAAGTTCGACAGAGCTTTGTATTGGTACAGCGTGGGTGCCGTTCCAACCGACACCGTCCGCTCACTGCTTTCCAAGAAGGGCGTCATGATGAAGTATCACCTGATGCGCGGCGTCCAGAAGGGTGCTATGACCGAAGAACAAGCCGAAGTCAAGTTCCAGAACTGGATGAAGGAAAAGGAAGCCAAGCTCAACAACATCGTTAAGGGTGCTGAAGAAAAGGCAAGAAACGAAAAGAAGGCTCGCTTCGAAGCTGAAAAGCAAGTCAACGAAGCCCGCGCAGCCGAAATCGCAAAGCGCAAGATCGCCGAGATGGAAGCCCGCAAGGCCGCTGAAGAAGCTGCCCAAGCCGAAGCCACTGCTGAAGCTCCTGCTGAAGAAGCTACCGAAGCTCCTGCTGAAGCCTAATCAGACTTTTCGAAAAATGAATAAAAAGCCGCTCTCGGGCGGCTTTTTTTGTGTCCTTCAGTGTCCAATGCCCATAGATACTCTCCTTCGTCGGTATGACATGGGCATTAGACGAATATCATGTGAAACAAATAACAATGTCATTCCGACCGAAGGGAGAGAATCTATTGTTGTTTGTTCCACATACCATAACGCCCATAGATACACTCCTACGTCGGTATGACATGGGCATTAGACGAATATCATGTGAAA
>CALBNP010000112.1 GCA_937896505.1 uncultured Bacteroidales bacterium
CTCGAAAAGGAAGTCTTTCCGGCTTTCATGGTCGAAATGCCTAAATTGGATAAGGACACTTACACCTATGATGAATTTATCGCCATGGTGAAAGCCAATCCCGATTTGGCTGCAGTCCGCGTTCACAAGCGTCGTCTCGGCTACATGGTCAACGATACCATCTGCGAATTTGGCGAAGTGCTCATCAACGGTGCCAAGGTCGTGACCATCAACTCAGAATCGACTGAAATTGAAGACATCAAGAAGACCATTCAGGACATCGGTCTCGAAGGCGTCGAAAACATCAATTATTTACAGGCTATCAAGCGCGTCATCGGCATGTCCGACAAACCACTTGCTAATGAATAAATGTTATGGCTCAGGAAATAGAAAAGAAATTCCTTGTTAAGGGAGATTTTAAGTCAGAGGCTTTCAAGGCCACAAGAATCACGCAAGGTTACCTTTGCAGTGTGCCTGAACGCACCGTCCGTATCCGCGTGAAGGGCGACAAGGGCTACATCACCATCAAGGGCATTGGCAACGCATCAGGCGCTGCCCGCTTTGAATGGGAAAAGGAAATCCCGGTTGAAGAAGTGAAGTTGTTGCTCGAATTGGCCGAACCCGGTGTCATCGACAAGACCCGCTATCTCGTTAAGAACACCGACGGAAAACACACCTGGGAAGTGGATGAATTCTACGGTGACAACGACGGTCTGACCGTTGCCGAAGTCGAACTTGCAGACGAAAACGAACCTTTCGACAAACCTGCATGGCTCGGAGAAGAAGTGACGGGCGACCCGAAATATTTCAACTCCATGTTGATGAAGAATCCTTATAAGAACTGGAAATAATTTTTCAGCTATTAGCCATTGGCCATTAGCTTTTAGCTTGCCTTCGGTTGCAAGCGGCTAATGGCTAAAGGCTAAAAGCTAATAGCTAAAAAAAGAACATGAGCACATTCGACCCCTTGGACATGAACAATTATAGGATTGAGAAACTGCCGAAAATGCAGAAATCGTCCTTCGAAATCTGGATGGCCCGTTTGGGTGGCCCACTGGCTATCATCGCTTTTGTCGTCATTTATTGGTTTTGTCATATCGGGTTTATCGACAATCTCGACACTTCCTTGCTGACCGAAAAAGCCATGAAGCGCTGCAACGACATCGGTTTCGATACTTTCATCCGAACCAACTATGCCATGCTGGCCATTTTTGTGGCAAGTCTCATCCTTTGGATGACGGAAGCCATTCCTAACTATCTGACTTCCTTGCTGTTGATTTTGGGTATTGTGCTCTGTAATGTAACCACGCAAAAAGACGCTTTGGCCCAACTGGGTCACCCCGTCATGTGGCTGAATATCCTTTCTTTCGTATTGGCGAGTATGCTGGTGAAGACCCAGTTCGCCAAACGAATGGCCTTGGCTTTTGTCATCAAGTTCGGCAAAAGCGCCAAAGGCGTGTTGTGGAGTTTCCTGATCATCAATATCGTATTGTCAGCCTTTATCTCCGCAACTACCGTGAAGGCAACCATCATGCTGCCTATCTTCATGACCGTCTGCGCCATTTACGGTGCCACCGGCGATAACCGCAATAACTTTGGCCGTAACCTCGTCATTCAGAATCTTTTCCAAGTGAATATCGGTGCCAACGCTTTTTATACCGGCAGTGGTGCTCACTTGCTGGCCATTTCGCTGATTGCGGGTTTCGTGGGCAGTTGCGATTTCGGTTATGCCGACTGGCTGCTTACTTGTGGTCCGATGAGCCTTTTGATTTTAGTCATAGGCCTTGTTCTTGGCATTTACGTTTTCTTCCCGATGAAGAAAGAGGAACGGAAACCTCAGATTGAAGGCGGCATTGAACGCCTGCAGAAGGAACTCGACGCCATGGGCAAGATGAAAGGCGAAGAATATAAGGCTGTCGGCATTTTCGTTCTCGTGCTGTTCTTATGGGTTACGAAAGACACTTTCCATAACATTGACGAAACCATCGTTGCCCTTTTGGGTGCTGTTTTGGCCTTGCTGCCAGGCGTTGGCGTGGTGAAATGGAACGATGTCGACATCCCTTGGCACCTGATGCTTTTCTCAGCCGGTGCTTATACTTTAGGTTCCGGACTGAATGCCACCGACCTGCCCAACACGATGGTCAATGCGGCTTTCGACAGCATGGGCATCACGGCCGATACACCATTCTGGGTGCTGTATGTCATCCTCACTTTCCTGATGATGTATTCGGGTCTTGTCTTCCAGTCGAAGACCATCCGCACCATGGTTTTTGTGCCTATCGCTTTGGGTGTCGAAGCGCGTTTCGGATTTCCCGTGATGAGCCTTTCGCTACCCGTCGCCATGCTTATCGAACATTGTTATGTGCTGCCGTTCAACAGTAAGCCGGCTGCACTGCTCTATAATACAAACATGTATAGTCAGACCGATGCCTTCAAGTTTGGCATCACGATGATGACCATTTCGTGGGTGCTGATTCTGCTTTGGGGCGAAACCGTC
>CALBNP010000113.1 GCA_937896505.1 uncultured Bacteroidales bacterium
AAGCCTTGGGCGGAACGCCTTTGGCGTATGCGGCAATTCGGTTTTTGAAGAAAAGGATTTAATTGGTGGGATACGCGATAAGAGAGACGTGCCATGGCGCGTCTCTACAGACGGGATAATGTTTTCAACGGCATTACCATTCAACAGAAAACCATTTTTGCAGTGAAATTTTACAGCCGTAAAACTTACAGTCATAAAATCTAGGCTTTGCCCACACGCATGGTTCGTATCATCGGGAGGAGGAACGACGGAACGAACCATACATCTTTCATTCTAGGTCTAAAAGTATAATATCACCTACGGAAAAATGGATTGTCAATGGAAGATATGTAGATAATAAGCAGAGACGTAGCACGCTACGTCTCTACATGCCTAAATTATCACATTGCATTCCGTTTGTCATTCACCGTAAAGAAAATGCCTGCCTGCACATTCACGCCACTGGAATTGAGCGGATTGAAACAGCCGATAATATTGTTCGTGGCAACATAAATGTGGAAAAACTCCAGGTTGCACGTAACACCGAAACCGATGTTGTCGAAACTGTTTTTCATCATGCTGTAGGTCGCACATAGGTCGAAATACTTGCTGAGATTGGCATTGTAAGCCACAGTCAAGGCCGGGCGGAAACCGAGTCCGCTGCAATAGCCTTGCATCTGCCCCAACAGGCGGTGCTTCTCATTAATATAGTAGGTGCCACGAATCAGGAAATTGGTGTGCAACATGGTCGTGTATGACTCAAGATTTTCGGTTGTGAAATCGAAATATTTGCCCAAATTCTCGATGAACCATTTGCGATAATCTTTGTCCGACGCAAGTTTCTGTATTTCGTTGGCATCGAGGCCTTCAAAAATGAAATTTCCATTATCATAGAAATCGCCATTGTCGGCAATCTGCCCGTTCAGCATCACGGCAGTCTTGTTCCAACGGATGAAGCCCAAATCGTTGACGGCAGCCGTCATACCGAACTTTTCGCCAAAACGATAAGTGGCGGCTAAGTCAACGCCGAAACCTGGGCAGGAGAACAAGTTGGAAATATCGAAGCGAGAATCGTTGAACACGATTTTCCCATTATCAACATGGAAAGGCATCGGTGAGGCCACGCGGACAGCCATGTCTTCACAAAGCCGCAAGGCGTAGGTGTCGGGGTCGGTATAGAGTTTCACGTTGCAAGCCTCGGTTTTCGTCTCAGCCGCCCCAAACAGCAGCTTCAGCCGACCTCCAACAGAGAGTTTCTCGGTCGGGCAAATCTGATAGCCCAAAGCAAATTCCTGAAAACCAAGCAGGTTCATATCCATGTTCATATCGGCAGGATGGTTTTCGCCGACAAAAGCCGAATTTCCGGATGCTGCCAGTTGAAACAAATCGTCAGTGTAGCTGCCAGCCGACTGGATGCGCACGCGGTGGCTGAAGGTCACAAAGCCATGACGCGACTTGATGCCAAGCCCAAGCACTTCCATGTCGAAAGTCGAGGCCACGCAATTTTCTGGATTCAGGCTGTTGGCAAATTGCTTCAGATTGATGGACGAAGGACGGCCCGAAGCATCGTAATCGAACATGTTTTTCAGACGCACATCCAAGCTGCGGAAATCAACGCAAAGGTTACCAATGCCTATCGAGAAATAGTTATCGTAAGGAAACACCAACGAGGCATTGCTTCTCAGCTGATAGGGATTCGTATCCATGAAATCGACAGGCGAGACATTCTGTGCCTTGGCCATTACCGACGCGATTGTCAAAATCGCAATATTGATAAAATGCAACTTCTTCATGGCTTACTCATTTGAAAATTCGACATTTCCGTTGTATTTCACAGCAGCCTTCAGAGTGAAATCAAGACTTTGCTTAAAGTTCAGCACGACATCGCGGGCGTCGGTATCGAGGGTGAATTTCAGGATGATGCGGTCGGAATTCAGCACCCTATTCACGCGGTCTTCCGTAACCTTCACCACGAATTGAGAGGCTTTTTTCGTTCCATCGAAAGAGCCTTGTATCCTTGCATTCGACGCAAGCGTATCAGTGACCACTTGATTTTTCGAATCGAACATGAGCACATTAGCACCTATGTTAAAAGGCAAATCGGTTAGGAAACCTAAATCAAGACTGATTTCCCGAATCAATTCAGGATAAGTGATTTCGGAAAGTTTCATATTCACCGTATCGCGGTAGCATACATTCTGGACATTGAAGGCACAAGGAATATCAGCGGCAATTTTCACGTCGATAGTAGAAGTATCGCTAACATAGACAATTTCCGACATGCCATCAGGATTGAGGACAAACGAACCGGAAGCGTAGGCGTGGTTCGAAATCAGATTGAGATTACCACGCACCTTCTCATTGAATACCTCGTTGAAACCAAGCGACTTAGGAATATCGACATAGACCGGCATCTGTTCGAAGATATTGCAAGGCGGCACGCCTTCTCCCATAACCATAGCCGTGTCGATGCAAAGCCTTGCAGCCATTACGAATCCATTGCGTTCCATCAGCTTGACATGCGCATCGCAAATGCCAGCCACACCTTCAATCTTATTGGGGAAAAGCTTAAAAGTCGTGTCGAGCGACTTCCGCGACGAATACTCCGCCACGCGACCCATCATTTCGCGGACACACAAATCAAAGATGTGCAGGTCTGCGCTAAATGTCAATTCGGGAGCGGTGAGGTCTTGGGCTGTGAAACTCACTTCATATCGAAGATTTACCGTATTCTCGTTTTCGGTCTCGTAGCGCATCCCTGTCAAATCAAGGCTACTGAAACCCACCGCATGGTCGTAAACCAAGCACATGTCGTTTCCATCGGCATCCTTGATTTCGGACGATCGGATGACGACCCTGGTCAAGTTCAAGATATTTGAGGAAATCACGAAATCGAAGCGTCCGGAACGGATTTCAGCCATCAGTACGCTGATGCATTCCGAGCTTAGGTTAACGGTTTGCGTGAAAATCAAAGTTGTGTCAATCGGTTCTGGCAAGACTATTGGGAACGGATTCGGAATCGAAAACTGCTGACTGACGTCAATGTTCTTAAAGCGGAGGATATTTCGGCCATCAACGACATCTTCAAGGTCGTAGTTCAGCACGAAATGCATACCGCCATTTTCATCGAAACTCATCAACGTGTCGATTTTGAAGCGTTCCATCATGCCCCCAAGCGTATAGGAAGCCGTTGCGACGGGCAAAAGAAGCTCGCCGTCCATAGCCGCACCCTGCACATGGTCAAAGTCATACTGTTTGCTGCACGAAGTCAGCAAAAGCGCGATACAGGCTAATGCCAATACTATTTTTTTCTTCATAAGTATTTATATTACAATATTTTACCATTCAAAATCATTTTCTCGACCTTATTGGTACCATAATAATACGGCATAAACTCGAGTTGCGTCATCGGTTGCGTGACGATAAGGTTAGCCCGTTTGCCGCGCGTGATGCTTCCCACTTCGTCGCTCACGCCCATGGCGTAGGCCGTATTCAAGGTGGTGGCATTGAGAGCCTCTTCGGGAGTGAGACGGTAGCGGATGCAAGCCATCGAAAGGATGAACTGCATGTTGCCCGAAGGCGATGTGCCCGGGTTGAAATCGGAAGCCATAGCCACCGGCAGTCCTGCGCTAATCATCTCGCGTGCTGGCGAGAGCGGCAAATTCAGGAAGAAGGCGCAACCTGGCAAGATGGTTGGCATCGTTTCGGTATCTTTCAGGCATTCAATTTCCTCTTTCCCAATCTGTTCGAGATGATCGACGGAGATGGCGCCATATTTCACGCCCACTTGCACACCGCCCGAAATGGTCATTTCGTTGGCATGAATCTTCGGGCGCATACCGTATTTGATGCCCGCCATGAGGATGCGCTCGGTATCTTCGCAGGTGAAGAATCCCTTGTCGCAGAACACGTCGATGAAATCGGCCAAGTCTTCCGAAGCCACAAGCGGAATCATCTCGTTGATGACCAAATCGACATAATCTTCCTGATGACCGCGATATTCCATCGGGATGCCGTGTGCGCCAAGGAAATTCGACTTGATAAGCACGGGCGAGTTTTCCTTCAGTCGGCGAATGACGCGCAATAGTTTCAGTTCGCTCTCGGTGGTCAGGCCATAGCCGCTCTTGATCTCGATGGCGCCCGTACCCATGCGCATCACCTCGTTGAGACGTTCAGCAGCCATGTCGTAGAGTTCGTCTTCAGAAGCAGCAGCCGTTGCCTTGGCCGAATTGAGGATACCGCCGCCACGCTTGGCTATTTCCTCATAACTCAAGCCACGGATTTTATCGACAAACTCCAACTCACGAGAGTTGGCATAGACCAGATGCGTGTGCGAGTCGCAAAATGCGGGCATCACCACACGACCCGACATGTCAAGCACTTCATTTTCAGCTTGCAATTGTTCGGGTTTCAGCGATTGCATCGGACCGTAATCCACTATCTTGTCATCTTTAATACATACGAAAGCATCTTTGATACGACCTATTTCGGCCATTTCGGCACCTTTTTTCATCAGTCGGCCTTGTTCTTCTATACCGACGAGTTCCTTGATATTGATAAGTATCATGATTGTTTTATGTGTTTCAGTTTGAGTATTTGACTTGGGGACTTGGGGACATTTAGACATTTTGACTTTGGGACAATTTGACTTTGTGGGATGCTGAACTGCTCCCTGAGCGGAGTCGAAGGGGAGCCGAAGCATTGATTTGGGGACATTTTGACTTGATTGGGCAAAAATACAAAATAAACCCCACGACCTATGAGCCTGTCTTGATTTTTCAGAAAAAAAGCCTATGTCATACCGACGAAGGAAGGTATCTATAGGCTTTTTTGAGTGGGACAAATAACAATAGATTTCTTCCCTACGGTCGAAATGACATTGTTATTTGTTTCACCTAAATCAAAACAAGTTCTAACTTTATTCAAAAAAATATTACCTTTGCAAATCTTAAACGACAAAAAATGAAGAAAACACTGTTCACAATCGCCTTGTGCATCCTTTATGGAGCTGCCAGCTTCGCCCAAGAAGAAAAGAAATCAGAACTTGCTGTCAAACAACTGACTTACAGTGAGTTCATCAAAACCATTTGGGATTTTGAGAAAAACACTGATGCCTTTACATATAAAGGGAAATTGCCCGCCGTCATCGACTTCTACGCCAATTGGTGCGGACCATGCCGCCGCGTCGGTCCAATCATGGAAAAGATGGCCAAGGAATATGAAGGTAAGCTGTTGGTTTACAAAGTCAATGTTGACAACGAGAAACAGCTCGCTTCGGTCTTTGGCGTGCGTAGCATCCCGATGGTGCTCTTCATTCCCATGAAAGGCAAACCCATGGCTCAGACTGGTGCGCTGCAAGAAGAACAATACAAGCAAATCATTGAAAAAGAGTTGCTTAAATAATGGCAATCTTTCCAACAGCCTATTTCCCTTGCATCAGCTATGTGGCTCGACTACTTGCTGACGATGCGCCCGTAATCGAGATTTTCGACACCTACCACAAGCAAACTTATCGCAACCGTTGCCATGTGATGACGGCCAATGGCGTGCAGATGCTCAGCGTGCCCGTGAAACAAGTCAACGGCAACCACACCATGACCAAAGACATGGTCATCAGCACGGTGGAACCTTGGCAGCAGATTCATCGGCGTTGCTTGGAATCGGCCTACATGTCGTCGCCTTATTTTGAGCATTATTACAGCTACCTCTCCCCTATCTTCGAGCAACGTTTCGAAAAGCTCATCGACCTGAACGATGCCGCCTTGAAAGCCATTCTCAAGATGCTAAAAGTGAAAAAAGAAATTTCCTATACGAGCGACTACGTCAAGGAAGCCGATGACGATTTCCGAAATGTGTTTGTTAAGTGGAATCCGGAATCTTGGCTGATGAAGGTGGGTGATGGGGCGCTTCGACTCCGCTCAGTGCCCGAGGAGACGGGGACGCTTCGGCTCCGCTCAGCGACCCCTCAATCTACATCTTTTAACTCAGCGACCCCACAAGCAACGATACAAAAATCTTATTATCAGGTCTTTGAGAACAAATTTCCATTTGCTCCGGATCTTAGCGTTTTGGACCTCATCTTCAACGAAGGCCCTGAAGCGATGGATTATATAAACGCTTTGCAGAAAATGTAGTTTTTCCTCAAGGACGAGGTTTTCACTTCACTTTTACGTCGAAGCCTGACCAATCCTTGGTTTCGGTCAGCAGTTCGTAATAATAGCAAATGTTCTCTTCCATTATGTTCTCGCCATCGACGGAGACGATTTGGTCGCCCACCTCGAAACGTTCATGCCCATCCAGCAAGCGAGTTGTGATTTTCAATGTGCCATCAGACGTTGTCAATGCATAATTTCGTGTGGGATAAATAATCGTGTCGGAAACATGTGGCTTTGCATACAATTTATAAGTTTGATCAGTTTTCACATGGTTCTCGTCATAATAAGCCTGAAGCCTTATAATCCAATCAAATCTTTTAATATACTGAATACCAACATTATTGAAGGCAAGATTCTCACCAAGATACATCACCGGAACCGTTTCCTCACGTCCTGCAAATTCAACCATATTTTCAGGTGCCACCACAAAATGCTGCTTCTCGGTAATTCCTCCAACTGCAATGCCGTATGAACCTTCATACAACAAGTCAGTTTCAGCATGATTTTCAATTCTTTGTTCATCTTTAATAAGAATTCCGCCACCATTTCCTGTATCAAAAACACATTCGTATTCAACACCATTGACAACTGGATAGACAAAGAAGACATTCATCATTTTGTCAAACCTGCACTTCACCGGAAGGTATTCAGTGGTATCAATCACCGACATGTCATGGATATAAAATATTCGGTTATTAGTAAAATCAAACGCACAAGGAGGCATGGCCAAGCTAAGGAATCCCATGATGTCATAACTACCAATAGAAGGTTCATTATCACATGAATGGGCCTGTTCGATAAGCATGGCATTGCCGTAATGGTCAACCACACACATAGGTGTTTCGATATGCACTGGTATAGGCGACATGTTTACCTTTGTCTTCTTGTCAGCACCCATGAGAGGAATCCGATAGAACTTCATCCCTTCGGGTTGAGACTCTTTGGTGTAAAACTGAATTGCAGGAGAGCCACAACCTGAATCGTAAAGCACAGTATCCTCAACCCCATTGACTGTAGCTTTCATCAACATTTGGTTTTGCTTATTGATGACAAAATAAATCGTGTCATTATCCACTTCCTTATTAAAGTTGTATGAGCGTTGTCCGCTGTCAATCTTCATCATTTGTTTTGCATAGCCAACGATGCCATTGCATGAAGTCATTGCTACAGTCGCTACAATGAACAAAATACTTTTCACTAATTTTCTCATAATCATTTCATTACAGGTTATTATTTATCAGGATAAGCAATCCTGACGTGATAGATATTCTGGATTTTTTTCTTCAGGACATTGCGGATGATTTCGAAATCGCGCAACGTGAGGTCGGTATTCTTGAACTGACCAGCTTCAATCTGCTTGTTGATGATATTGTCAACCAAAGTATTGATTTTCAATTCATCAGGTTCTTTAAGGCTGTGCGAAGCGGCTTCAACCGAATCGCAAATCATGAGCACGGCAGTCTCGCGCGAGAAAGGCTCCGGACCATGATAGGTGAAATCGGAAAGATCGATTTCCTCTTCCGGTCGGAGTTTTCTCTCCTTTCCGAGGAAGAAATCGGTTTGTCGCGTTCCGTGGTGAGTGCGGATGAAGTCAATAATCTGTTCGGGCAGTTGCGCCTTGCGCGCCAATTCGATGCCGTCGGTGACATGCGAGATGATGATTTGGGCGCTCTCGACATTCGAAAGGTCATCGTGCGGGCTATACGCTCCATGTTGGTTTTCAGTAAAGTACATTGGATTTGTAAGTTTCCCGACATCGTGATACATGGCACCCGTACGAGCCAAAATCGAGTCGCCACCAATGGCGATAAGCACCTCTTCCGCGAGGTTGGCCACCTGAGTAGAATGCTGGAACGTGCCTGGAGCTTCATTCGACAAGCGGCGCAACAACGGATTGTTGGTGTTGCAAAGTTCCATCAGCGTCAGCGAAGTGGTGAAGCCAAAGAGTTTCTCAAACGCGATGATGACAGGCTGGGCCAACATGGTGAATAGCGCATTCAGCGCCAGCAAAGCCACATTGAACCAGTTGATTTCGGATGCCGTCAGCATGGTAAATGCAATATAGACAACGATATAGCTTACGAAAACCAGAATAGCGGTTTGGAAGAACTTTCGGCGCGATAAATAATCCGACATGCTGAAAATCGTAACCAACGTGACGACCAACTGCATGAAAATGTATTGGAAAGGATTTGGGACCACTATCGAAATCAGCATGATGGCGAAAACCTGGACACCAAAGGCCAAAGGCAAACTGAAAAACGAGCCCACCATAACCGTTAATATACTCACGGGAACGATTAAGATGAACGCCGGATTCAGTTTCACGACCAGATAGCACGGGATCACCACCAGAATCACAAGGAAAAGCAACACATTGATATTGCGCAATTCGGCAAACACTTTCTTGTGCATCTTCTTGATGTAGATGCCCATCATGAAGAAAAGCAAAGCCACGAAAAACAACTGGCTCACCCACATCAGAACGGAATCTTTCTGAGAAAATGAATGCTGGGCATATTCGCGTTGCAACGAATTGAGGATGGCGAAGTTACGTTCATTCACCACCTCGCCTTCCGAGATGATAAGCTCGTCGCGCTGCACCATGCCACTCGTCGGCATCACCGCCTCAATTGCCTTTTCACGCTCCTTTTGCGTTAGCGCAGCATCATAAAAGACGCTCTGACGCAAAGCGCTCTTCAACAGCGAATTGACCATTTCGACATCCACATCCTCAGCAGCAGTCCCAATCATTCCTTCAGCAGCTTCCATAGCTGAATTTAAGTTATAGAAATCGCCATATTTCACCTTGCGCAGCTTGTTGTTTCTGATGACAAGCACGGGATTCTCCGCTGTCAAATCTTCTACGGCCTTATCGTATGCCACAATTCCCTGACTTTCAATCGAGTCAAATACTTTCAGCAAACACTGCAAGGTTTGTTCCTTATCGAATTTCTGTCTTTCATTCCACTGCGATTCAAAATTTGAAACCAAGACGTTGCCCGTCGCAAAAATCTCCGACTCGTCGAAACTGAAAATCGGCACAACTGATTTTGCAGCATTCTCACACTCAGCAAGATAGACTTCATTGCTTTTGTAAATCGGGAAATCAAAAGGTGCATACAGCGTTTCGTGCTGCCAAGGCTTCGACATGAAATATTCATACTTAAACTTGCCCTCGCGAGGCATGAGAGCAAACACTATTATCGTAGCCAGCACGAAAGCCAACCATTTGGCCAACTCATAGTAATTATGGCGAAAGCCATCAAATATTTTTCTTACAAACCTCATTTTCAATATTTTAAATAAATAATCAAACTAATAAAATTTTGCTAAAATAAAAATAAAAAACACTGCCAACAAAATTTCGCACAATTTTGTTTAATTTAGCGGCATGAAAAGAGGAATCTGCACACAGTCGGCCATCGCCATGAAGAGAGAAAACAGCCACGCCTCCGAAATGGTCAGCCAATTGCTATTTAACGAATTATATACCATTTTGGACGAACTCGATGGCTGGACGCTCATCCGCACCGAACACGACCAATACGAAGGCTGGATATGGACAAAACAGAGCCATGTCATCAGTGAAGAGGAATTCGAGCAGCTGAAGGCCTTCACGACCTACATCACCGACAAGCCCATCGTTGAAATGAAAGGCACGCTACTCAGCTTTGGCACCCCACTCTACGCACCTTATGCCGACGCAAAAGCGATGCCAGCAGTTTTCGACCCACAACTGATGATCGCCAACGCCAAGAAACTCTTGGGAGTTCCTTACCTTTGGGGCGGTCGCACGGTGATGGGCATCGACTGTTCGGGCTTCGTACAGCTATGCGCCCGCAGTGCAGGTCTAATCCTCCCTCGCGACGCCTCGCAGCAAGCCCAATGCGGCGAGGTGGTGTATTTCCTCCAAGAGACGCAACCCGGCGACCTCGCCTTCTTCGGCAACGACGAGGGACGCATTACCCATGTGGGCATCCTCTTCGGTGACGAACAAATCATCCACGCCTCCGGCAAGGTCCGCATCGACTACCTCGACCAGACAGGCATATTTAATAAGGAGACCGGGATGCACACGCATCAGTTGGTTGGAATCAAGAGGATGATTTGATTAGAAATTTATCACCACATCCACAAAATTTTGCGTTTCGATATAAAAATAAACTATATTTGCCCTTTCAAAATCGTAATTACTAATTTAAAAAAGCATTATAATGAACAACGCACTGATCACATTTGCCAAGCCTGCGAACGAACCCGTAAAGGCTTACAAACCAGGAAGTCCTGAACGCATCGAACTTCAGAAGGAACTTGAACGTCAATCGAACGAAATCGTCGAAATCCCATCCATCATCGGAGGCAAGGAAGTACGCACCGGCGACATGGGCGAAGTGGTGATGCCACACGACCATAAGCACGTCATCGCCCGTTACCACAAGGTCGGCGAGAAGGAAGTGCAGATGGCTATCGACGCCGCACAAGCCGCCAAGAAGGAATGGGAAAACACACCTTGGGACGAACGCGCTGCCATCATGGCCCGCATCGGCGAAATGCTCGCTACCAAATATCGCGCCCGCATCAACGCAGCCACCATGCTCGGTCAGTCGAAGAACTGCTTCCAAGCCGAAATCGACTCGGCTTGCGAAACCATCGACTTCTTCCGTTACAACAACTACTATGCAAGCAAGCTCTACGCCGAGCAGCCTGCATCGGCCAACGACCAGCTGAACCGCACCGAATACCGTCCTCTCGAAGGATTCGTGTTCGCCATCACTCCTTTCAACTTCACTTCTATCGCTTCGAACCTCAACATGACTCCTGCCTTGATGGGTAACACCACCATCTGGAAACCATCCACCACCGCCCTGTTGTCGAACTATACCGACATGCGCATCTTCATGGAAGCTGGTCTGCCTGCAGGCGTCGTCAACTTCCTGCCTGGTAAGGGCAGCCTCATCAGCGGTGTGGCTCTGAAAGACAAGAACTTCAACGCCATCCACTTCACGGGCAGCACCAACACCTTCAAGAACTTGTGGAAGACCACGGGCCAGAACCTCGACCTCTACAAGGCATATCCGCGCTTGGTGGGTGAAACCGGCGGCAAGGACTTCATCTTCGTCCACAACTCAGCCGACCCGCAAGAAGTTGCCGTGGCCATCGTCCGCGGTGCCTTCGAATTCCAAGGCCAGAAGTGCTCAGCCGCTTCACGCGCCTACATCCCAACATCAATGTGGAACGACGTGAAGAACCGCGTTGGCGACATGATGAGCACCATCAAGATGGGCGACGTGAAGGACTTCTCCAACTACGTCAACGCCGTCATCGACGAAGCCTCATTCGACAACTGCAAGGGCTACATCGACCGCGCACAAGCTTCAGTTGATGCTGAAATCGTGTTCGGTGGTCACTGCGACAAGACCGTCGGCTACTTCGTTGAGCCTACCGTCATCCTCGCCAAGACACCTAAATACGAAAGCATGGTGGAAGAAATCTTCGGACCTATCATTACCATCTACGTCTATGACGACAACAAGTTCGAAGAAACCCTCGACCTCTGCGACCAATCATCACCATATGCCCTCACCGGCGCCTTCTTCGGCAACTGTCTGAAGGCTCAGAAGATTGCCAACGACAAGCTGCGTCACGCTGCCGGCAACTACTACGTCAACGACAAGCCCACTGGCGCTGTTGTCGGTATGCAACCATTCGGCGGTGCCCGTGCATCAGGCACCAACGACAAGGCCGGCGGCCTGTGGAACCTCATCCGCTGGACCA
>CALBNP010000114.1 GCA_937896505.1 uncultured Bacteroidales bacterium
TAAACCACATGCTCCACCGCTTGTGCGGGCCCCCGTCAATTCCTTTGAGTTTCAGCCTTGCGACCGTACTCCCCAGGTGGGACGCTTATCACTTTCGCTTGGCCGCCGACACTGTGTCGCCGACGACGAGCGTCCATCGTTTACGGCGTGGACTACCAGGGTATCTAATCCTGTTCGATCCCCACGCTTTCGTGCCCGAGCGTCAATGCAGGACTGGCGAGCTGCCTTCGCTATCGGAGTTCTGTGGCATATCTATGCATTTCACCGCTACACGCCACATTCCGCCCGCCTCGACCGCATTCCAGCCCGACAGTATCAACGGCACTTCGGGGGTTGGGCCCCCGGATTTCACCGCTGACTTGACGAGCCGCCTGCGCACCCTTTAAACCCAATGAATCCGGATAACGCTCGCATCCTCCGTATTACCGCGGCTGCTGGCACGGAGTTAGCCGATGCTTATTCGCCTGGTACCTGCACGCGCGGTTCACGACCGCGCCGTTATCCCCAGGCAAAAGAGGTTCACGACCCGTAGGGCCTCATTCCCTCACGCGGCATGGCTGGGTCAGGGTCGCCCCCATTGCCCAATATCCCTTACTGCTGCCTCCCGTAGGAGTCTGGTCCGTGTCTCAGTACCAGTGTGGGGGACCGTCCTCTCAGATCCCCTACCCATCGTAGCCTAGGTGGGCCCTCGCCCCGCCTACCAGCTAATGGGACGCATGCCCGTCCCCGACCGCCTCAGCTTTACCGCGGGAAGGATGCCCTCCCTGCGGGCTATGGGGGGTTACCCGGCGTTTCCACCGGCTATCTCCCTGTCGGGGGTTGGTTGCATACGCGTTACGCACCCGTGCGCCACTCTCGCGCCCCGAAGGACGCTTACCGTTCGACTTGCATGTATTAGGCCTGCCGCTAGCGTTCATCCTGAGCCAGGATCAAACTCTTCACTGTATTATTGCTGTACTAGTTGTTATTTTCTGAATCTCGGGTTCCGCTGTGTTCCTTGCTTACCCGGCGGACCGGGGCGTCGCGCCCCGCCGCCTGTTGCTTGCTTCTCTTCTCTTTGCTGGCCTCAGACTTTCAAAGAACGCAAAACCTCTCTCGAACCAGCCCCTCTCCCTTCCGTTTTGCGGGTGCAAAAGTACAACATTCCCACAAAACAACAAGCACTTTTTTCAACTATTTTGCATCAAATATTACAATATACTGTGTATCAAAACGATAAATTTTCGTGATATGCTAAAATGATGGAAGAAAAGCATCCTCATAGTGCTCAATAATCGGATTTCCCTCTTTAAAATAGATGAGATGGAAATAAGTTATATAAAAAAAGGAGAGCGCAAATGCGCTCTCCTTTAATAAGGTTATGAAAACCATCTTTTACTTTACGAAATCAAGAAATACGCGGCGGTTATTCTCTATGTTTTCAAATTCAGAAACACCACCAGCAGCTTCAATAACGATGTCTTGGGCATCGAGGCCAAATCTAACAAGTTCATCCTTAACTGTATTGCAACGGCGTTGCGAAAGTAACCGATTGTAATCAGCAGAACCAGTAGCCTCATCGCATGTACCTCTCAGACGAATCTTGCAATCGTATTTCTTCGCAAACTGCGCAAAGGTTTTCAGGTTTACACGGTCATTATCAGACTTCAATTCAGCAGAATTAAGATTGAAGAAAATGCTGAAAGGATAGCCGCCCAAAACTACTGAATAAGCTGAACCATCTCCGCCTTCTGAACCCTGTCCCTGTACTTGCAGTCCCTGAATACTTCCAACAATTCCTTCAGCTCTCAACTGAGTAAGCTCATTATAAATCATATCAAGACGCTCCTCAATACCACTCAAATTAACATTTTCCTCATCATTAGCCAGTTGAGTATCTTGTACAACAGCATCAATTTTGTTACCGTTTGAATTTCCAAAATTCCAAATCAGCTTAGCTCCACCTTCATACATCAGATTTTCGGTGTGTTGCCACTGAGGAAGGTTGTCAAAACGCTCACCATACAGGAAGTTAACACCACCATAAATGCGAACTTCAATATTGTTGTCAAGAGCGACACCGAAAGAACCATGTCCACCATATGCAAAATGCCACTGTGAAGCATATTTTTGTTCTTTGAAATCGCCTGATTCCAATTTACCACTAATCGTGGTGTGGGTCTGGATTCCGCCAATCATAGGTGAGACATCAAACTTCCAACGACTATCTCTCAAGCCAAAGATATAGAGAAGATTGAAATTGCATTGAAGAGAAAAGCGTGCGAACTTGGTTTCGGTAGTCAGGTTGCTGTATTTCCAAAATGAAGCTAATTCACTTGCTGTAGGTTTAGAAGCGAACATCTGTCCAGTTACGCTAAGCCATTGCTCCGTGCAGCAATCCATGGGTGTCATTTCCACGTTTCCTCTCATGCCAATGATGTCAAGGGAGAAAAACGGCGAGAAACGGTATCCAGCAGAAATGCCATATTCTGCTCTTGCAGTTTTTCCATTATCGGAATAGCTGCGGAAAGTGCAAGTGCCCATTGAGGCACCCGTTGCAATGCCCAAATAATAGCCCTTTTGAGGAAGAGTGGTCTGAGCTGTCATTGGCATTGAAAAGCCAATGACACACAAAGCTGCTATTGCAAAATTTCTAAGATTCTTCATAGTGTTCAATTTTTAATTTAATCCGTTATTTAGTTTCCTCCGCCGACATGCTGATGGTTATATGTGGTGGCTTCGTACACAACATCGCCATAGAGGTCAGCCTCGGCTATTCTTCCATTTCTCGTATAAGCGATGTGTATATATTCCTGATGACCAGAGAAATCAACGCCTGCTCCAACTGGTAAGGTCAAGTTAACATCCCATCTGTAAGTTCTGTTATGGCTAACTAAACCAAAGTCACGAGCAACAACTTCAAGCAATAAGGCTTGCAACTGGCAGTGTGTAGGCATATACAAATCTACGCCAACCTTATAACCAAATTCTGTATAAGGCACAACAACTGGAGCTGATCCGTAAATATTGTCAACATTGCTTGGATTGAAAACAAGAGGTGTTGTACGAGGTGTGAGCGTGATGTTGGTGAAACAGAAAGCTGCATAAACGACACCAAGCACAGCATTATTTATAGCCACTCTATTGGGTTCATGTGTCAGTTGGCTTTCCGGAACATCGCTCCAACGGCCATTGTTGAAGCTTCTGATGATGCTATGGTTTTGAGTTTCAGTGTCGAAGTTTAAGAATAATGTGTACAGGATATCAGCCCTGTCTTTTTTCCCACCTTCAGCAAATGTGACATTGGCTGCAAAGAACAATTTGTCCTTTTCAAAAGTTCCGCTGGTAGGATCAGGGGTTTCTTGGGCTGCTCCGAAATCTTCATTATAATAGAAAAGGTCAAGTTGAAAAACTTCATCTTCATAGCCTTCAACGTATGCTCCAACCAAAGTCTTAGCGAAATCGTTGTGGTCGATGAATTCGGTATTAATGTCTCCTTCATTATCACCAAGGAAAGTAATAACAGTGGAAGAAGAAGGAAGACGGAAATCCTGATGAGCAATCATTCCGCCAACTTGCTTAGTAAGAGTAACGCTTTTTGAAACATCTTTCTTGCCTTCATACGTAGCAGTCAATGAGTAAGTCTTAGATGGGGCAGGCTCAGGCATTGCCATGAAATAGACACCATCGTTGTCTGTCTTTACAATTTGTCCTTCTGTGGTTTGAACTGTAGCATTGGCCAATACATGACCCTGATAATCAGTCACATTACCTGTAATGGCATATTCACCATTTGGTTCATCTGGAGGTGTGACATCTTCATAATTCTTTTCGTGTTTCGAGCAAGCTGCCAAACACAATACCATGGCTAACAGCCATACGATTTTTGATTTGTTCATAGTATTATCATTTAATAATTTGAATTTTTAAATTTTAGCGTGCAAAAGTATATATTTTTTAAATACAAAGGTATGACAAACACTTTTTTTTCATACCTTAATTTTACAAGTCGCTAAACTCAAGGCATAGACCCAAAGATACTTTTTTCCAGTCTTGAAGAATAAACTGTACTCTAAAGATCTTGTATTTAGCATCTACACCGATGTTAAACTCGCATCCATCATATTCGACAGTGGCTCTCAAGTCACGGTAGAATTTTGGGCGAAATGTCAAGCCACCAACAAGTCCACCCCATTTGTCTTCACTATTCTCTTTAAAATAATGCCTATAGGCAACGTTCACTCCCCATTCTCCACCTAATCCATTAAAGTGCTTTACAGTTGCCGCATAGAAGTTTTTGTTAAGCGAAGTGCCCCAAATGTCGAAACCACCAACTACAAGTGCCGGCCACCATTTACCTTCTTTCAGAGGTTGCAATTTTACTGACAGCGATCTGTCGGGCAAATAAGTATCATCTTTTTTCCACATCAGAACCATATATGAAGCTTCCACCCATTTATAAGGAGTAAGGGAAATATGGAATGCAAGAGGAGAATCCATAGAAAAACCATTTGGAACGAAATCTGTATTCACATAATGGGCACCAATACTCATGCTATTGGCTGGACTTAGCTCAGCTGAAGGAACGTGTAGCAAACCTTCTACACCCGTATAGATTTGAGCCTTACCTAATACAGGAAGCAATATAAAAACAAGAGCCGTGATTCGTCTAATAAACCTGTTCATCGTGTAATCCCCCATTTTGCTTTAGTGAAATTGCCAGTCCTTTCATTTTCTTCAGGGTCAGTGTCATACATTTGTAGGGCATTTGCTTCTGCCATATAGTCGTATGTCAGCATGAAGTTAGAGGCTGGACGTACCCTGAGTGTTTTTTCACGCTTCTGGTCACCTTGGAATGGAAGCATGACTACGATGGATGCTCCACCTGCAATGCGCTGTTCCCAGTATGTTCCATTCATTTGATAGACTTCTCCATAACGATTCCCACCATGAATGTAAGCACTCACTGTAACATGCTTAAAATGCTTCAACCATGCTATGCGACCGCCATAGTCTCCCAAATTAAACCTGCCTCCGCTAATCCGGAATTCCGTTTCACTGTTTTTCAAATAGAAACGAACTGTAAGCAGACCCGTCAAACGATCCATATAACTGAATCCAATATCGGAAGTGGTGAAGGAATAGTATCCCGTAAAGCCTAACTGACCTTCCATTGCGAACCAAGATGAGACAGGCCAGAACCATTTCGCATCAGCACCAAAACGCTCTCCACCAAACAGTCCGCCACTCAACTTGAAGTAGTGATTACCAGCCTGAAGTTCCTTCGAGATTACGGCCATATTCAGGCGGGGGCTTTTATAATAACCACCAAAGTCATTAATAACTGGAATAAACGCTTGGGCCGTAATCTGCCAATCATCACCAAAACGCCATTTCACCCCAGGCGTGACATTGACAAGCAGTTCGTACATTTTATCATTTAGCCAAATTGAACGATATCTAAGATTAACACCAGCAAAAATATCAACCTTAGACTGCTGTGCAGCAAGTGGCTTTGGCATTTGCAATGCAATTATCAGAAACACAGTGAATGCCAATGCCTTTTTAATTGCTTTTTTATGACAATTTATCTTCATCAGATGCGACATCCCTTTCAAATTTAATACTATATATGTAGATTTTATTTGGGTTCAAAGATACACTTTTTTTATTTGGCTTTACAAAAAAAAACAATCAAATTTTCTTATGTCATCGAATCAGAAATCATTCAAAATGCGTCAATCATCCCTAAAACAACTGATTTTCAATACACAAAAACATCACTTATATAAATCTTCAGGGGTACTATTATCCCAGTTTGGGCGCTCTGAAGAATTATCGACATACATCTCATCAACCTGCAACTGTTCTTTGTTAACTACATAGTGTTCGCAAAACCATTTAAGTTCATCAATTGTCTTCGGGCAAAACCCTGCAACGCTATGACCGTAATCCTTATATCGGCGAACAAAATACGGCAAATCGAACTTCTCGAAACGTGGCACTAACTTGTTTGTGCCAAACATTCCCACATTAAACAGCTTCAATTGATTATAATTTACCAACTTGTCAGCTGTTCCATGGAAAAACATCGTTGGAGCAGGGGTATGATTACGATACTGTACTTTCCCTTCATGAGAGAAAACAGCACCTGCATACGACACTACTCCTGCCAGACGGAAATCCGTAGGCAAGATATCTGAATTGAGAAAGCCATTACACAAGGCATAATCGGTTTGCAAAGCCGTTATGGCGCCTGCGCTCGAACCCATCAGAACTATCCAATCGCGATTCACCTTCATCTCGGGATGGTCAATGACAAACGCCAAAGCCGAAATCGCATCCTCTGCAGCCATATAAATTGCATTTTGCACCGGCTTATAATTGGTCAGGCCGAGGTTCTTTGCTCCAACCAGGCCCAAACGATAGTCGATGGCTACGACCATGAAGCCTTCTTCAACGAGCTTCGCGAAATAGTTTTTCTCAAATTCGCCATTGCGCTGGCCTTCCATAAATCCACCACCAAAAACATATAAGACGCAAATGGTGCTGTCGGTGACATGAAGTGGCTCATAATAATCCAAAAACAGAGATTGCCCATCCTTCTCAGCATACTGGTAGGTTGTCATCGACTGACCGAAGCCACAAATGGTCAGCGAAATCAAGGCAAAAAACAAGAAAAATTTCTTCATGATTGTTGGTTTTTATAGTATTCTCTCAAAAAATCTGGCAATTGCCTCAAAGCGGCCTGCTCGCGCCATTGCTTCTTGACTTCTTGCGCCGGCACGCCAAACACAGCCTTTCCTGGTTCAACCGACTTATCGACGGCTGATGTTGCCAAAACGACAGCACCTTCGCCTACCACAAGGTCCTTGTTTATGCAAACGCGCCCCCATAGTATGACATCGTCTTCAATACGCGTCACTCCTGCAATAGCAGCGTGACTTCCAATCAAGCAATTGCGGCCAATGTAACTATCGTGACCCACCTGACAATGATTGTCGAGTTTGGTACCTTTATTAATATAGGTGTCGGAAGTGACGCCTCTATCGATGGAACATAACGCGCCTATCTCGACATTGTCGCAGATTACGACACGGCCAAACGATTCGAACTTCTTGTAACCATCGTTGCGGCGTTGGAAATAATAACCGTCGGCACCTATCACGCTACCTGAATGGATGACCACATTGTCGCCAATTACGCAATGGTCGTAGATGGTAACATTCGGATGGATGATGCAGTTCCTGCCAATCACGGTATGATGTCCTACAAAAGAGCCAGGCATGATGACCGTCCCCTCTCCTATTTGCGCGCTTTGGCTAATGGGTTGAGTTTGTGGTTCGAAAGGACGGAAATGACGCATGATTCGGATGAAGGCATCGAAAGGATCGTCGTGAAGAAGCAAGGATTTACCTTCGGGCCAATCCACTTCCTTGTTGATTAGCACAACAGAAGCTGCCGAGTTCAAAGCCTTGGCATAATACTTTGGATGGTCAACGAAAGTGATGTCGCCCATTTCCACTTTATGGATTTCGTTCAATCCAGTGACCGGGAAATCGGGATTGCCGATGATGGAAGCTCCTATCAGTTCTGCAATCTGCCTTAATGGAGTTTGTTCTATTTTCATTTTCTAATGATGCACGAATAAGAATCAAAGTGCAAAAATAGGAAAAAGTAATTATCTGATAAATTTTGGTACGAAAAAAGGAGTCACTTTCGCAACTCCTTGATTTTCATTGTCGGGGCAAAAGGATTCGAACCTTCGACCCCCTGCTCCCAAAGCAGGTGCGCTAGCCGGACTGCGCCATACCCCGAAGTCGATTTGACCTTGGCGGAGAAGGGGGGATTCGAACCCCCGGTACCCCTTGCGGAGTACGACAGTTTAGCAAACTGTTGGTTTCAGCCACTCACCCACCTCTCCAAGGTGCTTCGTTCTGAATGCGGATGCAAAAGTACACCTTTTTTCTTTACCTCCAAACTTTTTATTTAGCAAATTTTCATAATAATATCATATCAACTGAAAATCAGTAAAATAAAAATAAAAAGAAAAGAGAAGAATTGGATTCTTCTCATTCGTTTTTCTAATATTTTCAAGTATTATCAAGCCTCGGTTTGGTCAACGATGACGGCTTCAGGAGCATTCTTCATCACGGAAGCGATACCGTTTTTCATGTTGAGCTCGTTAGCATACATCTGGCTTGAACCGATGATTTGGCCGTTGGTAGCCATCAAATTGAAATAAGGTTTGCCGTTGGCGGCCACTTTCGTGTCGAAACGGGCTTCGGTTTGGGCATTTTTCTTGACTGATTCAACGCCATTCATGCAAGATGCCTTGCTTGCATAGCCTTGGCTGGTGAGGATGACCTGGCCATTGGTGGCCAACAAGTTGAACTGGTATTCACCGTTCTTTCTGGTAGTAATGACAAATTTTCCCATTTTTCTGAATTTTTGAGTTGTTCAGGGTGCAAATATACAATTTTCAATACAATTCACACTAAATCACGAAAAAAATTACTGCAAACGGGCCACCAACGCATCACGATAGCTGGCACCGACCGGAATCTTGTCGCCCGCGACGGTGACATCCGACTTGTCCAAATCCTGAATGTGATGGAACGAAACGATGAACGACTTGTGCACACGCACAAAAAGGTCGGCGGGCAAGATGGATTCCAGATCCTTCAAGGCATATAAGGCCGTAATGCGCTTTTGCTTCGTGTGAAAAGTTACATATTCATGCTGGCCTTCAATATAAAGTAAGTCATCGTAGTTGATTTTATACAACTTGTAATCGGCCTTGACGGTGATGAAATCGTTTGTGTGGAAAATCGTGTCTGGAGCCGTTTCAGAAGTCACTTCTTCCTTGATCTTGTGATGTCCCAACACTTTCCCGATGGCTTGGAAGAATCGAGGAAAGTCGAAAGGCTTGAGCAAATAGTCGGTGACGCCAAGGTCAAAGGCATCGACTGCATACTCCGAATAGGCCGTCGTGAAAATGATATAGGGCTTGTGGCCCAAGGTGCGGACAAAGTCCAAACCCGTTATGTCAGGCATTTGGATATCCAAGAAAAGGACATCTACCCTATTGTTTTTCAACGCATTCATTGCCTCGATGGCATTTGAGCACGATGCTACCAAATTCAGGCTATCGACCTTTGAAACATAATCCTGCAAGAGTTTCCTCGCCAAGATTTCGTCGTCAACAATCACCACATTCAACTTCTCGTTCATAGCATAATTGTTACTTTATATTTATTTGTATCTTGTTCAACATCAAAAACATAATCATTACCATAATGCAAGTTCAAGCGTTGGAGCACATTCTGCTGTCCTATGCCAGGAAGCTTATTGTTGCTCTTCGCCACCGATGTGTTGAGAACCGAATTTTCAGCCACAAAGCAGAAAGAATTCCCTTTTTGGGTGATGGAAAGATGGACATAGCCATCTGTAGCCGCATCAAGGCGGCTATACTTGAAGCTGTTTTCAACGATAGGCTGCAACAACATCGGAGCAATCATAAAGCATTCGTTTTCAATATCCTTTTCAAGTATAACATCGCGATCGTTGCCAAAACGCATCAACTGGAAATCGACGAAATTCTCGATATACTTCACTTCCTTACTCAGAGGAATGGCATCTGCTTGACAATCGACCAACACATAACGAAGCATTTCTGACAGTTTCAGAACTCCATCAGCAGCGTTGTCGTCGTGCATATAAACCATTGAGTAGATGTTATTTAAAGCATTGAAAAGGAAATGCGGGTTGATTTGCGACTTCAGATAACGCAATTCCATGTCGAGTTTCTCGCTCTTCAGCTTGTCGGCGATAATCTTGTCTTCATTTTCCTTTCGTTGATAATAGAACGCCACAGCTACGACAATGACAGCCACAAACCATAACAATCTAATAATGAACACTAAAAGTGTGTATGGAAACGCATTGTAGGTTTCTGCAATGGGACGTTGGTCGAAGAAATGAAGCAAAAGAAGCTCAACCCAAAGCGATGCGTATGCCCATAGACACGCCACAAAAGAACCTGCCAACACAAACATCACAACGCGTTGGTTTTTCAGGTACTTGGGGATAATTATTTTGTTGACTGTCTCTACCAAAAGCATGACCAAACCCAAAAATGCCGACGAAGAAATGAAACGCAGCAGATAGTTATTGTTGGGATGCGTAGCAAAGAAAATCACAAAAAGCAAGACCCACGTAATGCCGTGTTTGTGAAAGCGTTCGATGAAATCGAGATTCGCGTTGGTTCTATTCATGAGTTCAATTTGTTTCGCAAAAATAAAATGAATCAGGCAAAATGGGACCGATATTCAACAAAAGTAGCAAAAATGTCAAGGAATCATTTCCAAAACCTCAAAACCGCAACCTCGCCCAAAAGCGCGAGCAAAGCTACTAGGACGAACCATTTCCAAAGGGACGACTGGCGGGCAAAAGCATCCACAAAATCACCATCGGCGAAATCGGAAGTATCCAAAATGGCAACCACATCAAAACCTGAACTGACAAGTGCCTGCTTCACATCATCTTGTGACACAAAATTCATCGATGACTCAAGACGACTATCGTTCCACGCCAAAGTGCGGTTGAGGGTATCATTCACCAAAAGTCCACAGAATCCAGCACTTGGCAAATCATCATTCAAATAAAGATAAGTCATCTGATTCCGCATTTCGGCCGCTGGCCTTATCACAAGGCTTTGATCTTCGTTGCACAAAGCAAAAGAATGGTCACCTTCCATAGGCAAGTCATTGATGGGCAACACTTTATCAATTCCTATCGTATAAGATGGTTTTGTCACCTGGGCACCCATCAGAGCCATTTTCAGCATCATGGGAACGAAAAGCGGATTGGCCGAAAGGTCGCTCCACGACTCGTTCAAGGCAGTGGCAACAACGAAAATGTTACCTTTGCCGTGTGGTGTGGCGAGCATATGCGGATCGCCATTCTGAAGTTGAAGCAACGATGTTGACAATCCATTCGATTTCAACGAGATATGTTGATTAACCGAAGGCAACTCTGCAAATTCAGGTAAATCGACCAACATATCGGAGAAGAAATCGTGTTGTTCAGCCAGACCTTCTACCTTTGTAATATTGGCGTCAAGCCCGCCGATGTCCAGACTGGCCTTTTCATAGAGCAATTCATTATTTTTCAATTCATTGACATTCGGAAAGACCACCAAACTTGCACCATTTGAAACGTAATCGGCAAGCGTTTGCTGCAACGTCGCATTCAAGGCAGCCGTTTCATTGACGATGAGAAGCTGGGCCTTGGAAAGCAAATCCAAATCAAAACGCGACGGGTCCATAAACACATAGCTAAACTGTTCGTCGCCAGCAAAAAGCAATTCGCAATCGGTTGGTTCTGAACCCAATTCGACCACATTCAGGCACGGTTTCACATTCAGCACGAAGCGATACTCATCGTCAAAAGTGATTGGATTGTCCATCAGCGAAACGATGCAAAGTTGTTCCCCACTCTGCTCGACAACAAACTGCAGCTCCAACTCGGCCGAACTGTCTTTCTCGACATCAACTGTGGCCGATGCCTCCATGCTGCCATTCATGGAAAAATTGATCGGCAAGCCTTTCACATCCTTCTCGCCTTCATTCACCACTTTGACATTCAAAGTATTAGGCAATCCGACCTGCAAGATTGGAGAAGCAAGCCAAACCGTATCTACATAAAGATTCGAGGTGAAATCGGAAACCATCGGCACCATCACCAATTGCAACGATGAATCGGCAGTTGCCGACGACAGATTAAATGTATTTTGCTGAAAATCAGAATAAACGAACAGCGTTGACGAAGCAAAGCCATGTTGCTTGCGCAGCATCGAAAAGCGGTCGAGAACATCGCCTAACGCTACAGGCGCGCCTTCTTGTTCCATACGGTCAAGTTGTTCCGTCATTTCCTCCTGATTCATAGGGAACTCATTTTGTACCTCGAAGCAGTTGGACATCAGCACGAAACGGCTCGAAGGATTAAGTTTCTGCACCAAATCGCGTGCCGATTGGCGAGCATCTTCAAACAAGGTGGTTCGCTCCGATTGACATTTCATGCTCATCGAATTGTCGATATAGAAGCCTACCAGATTATCTTCACAATCGGTATTCAACTGTTTTTCTGGACGATACGGAAACGCAAAAGCGATGACCAGCGCAATGACGAAGAGGCAACGCAAGCAAAGCGTGACGAAATATTTCAGTTTGCGAGTCTTAGCGTTTTCCTGTTGGATATTGCGCAACACCGCCGTGTTACTGAAATACACCTGCTTGTGTTTTCGGAAATTAAAGAGATGGACTGCTATTGGTATCAAGACTGCCAAAAGTCCCCAAAGCATATTCGGATAGAGAAACTGTAAATTCATGTCAATCAATCACTACCACTTTTTGAGTTACGACAAAGCCTCGTCCCGTTGCCACGAACATATACATTCCTGGTCGCAAATTGGGCATGGTATATTGTCGGGTCATAATATCATTGTCAAGACTAGTTTCAAATTCATCCACAAGCACGCCTCGCATATCAACGACTTTGATGTTCGTGTTGCCCAGCATATTCTCGAACTTCAGCGTCATCTCGCCGTGGTTTGGATTAGGGACAACTGAGAAATTGGGCATTGCAGCCTCATTTTCTTCAACATCGTAGAACGAGCATTGTAACCAATACGAAACCTTTTCCCCTTCCGGGCTGCACGGATTGTACATTTCCGCAACAAGATGAATCGTATCATCTACACGTTCGAGCGGGGATATGCTGCATTTTCTTCCATTATCGGCAGTGGCAATCACCCAACGTATAGGTTCCTCAAAATACCACCTAATGCTTTCCCATTGGTATTTATGCTTGTGGTCGTAAATGCTAAATTCGTATGAATTGACCTGAAATTCAGTAGCTGGAATCAGCCAATGCGGAGCAATTGTATCAGCAGGATAGATTTCGACCAAGTCAAGTAATTCATTTACAGTCAGATTCACACGGACTATCGAGTCGCAGCCCATTTTCGTCTTCAAAGGAAACTCATAAAAGCCTGACTCACGGATGGTATCATTCTGGAAGCAGAAATAATCGCAAACTGCAGTGTCTGTTGCAACATTATCAACATATTCAGGATAGTGGATGAAGCTGATATGATAGACCGAGTCGCAACCACTTTGCGCCGCACCGTGGTTGACCCAAAGCGCATCGTTATCATCGAAAGTCATCCCATGCCAGACATTTTCGTCATTGCCGCATAGTTCCACAACGGGCGAAGCTTCGAAAGCAGGCATCACCGTGACAACGGCTTCTGCTGACGAATGCCTTTCGCCACAGAAAATTTCATAGGTAAAATGGTCTTCACCTGAAAAATCGCTGTCGGGAATATAAAGCCAAGTGTCTTGATTCAGGCTACCGTGCAGAGGTTGATTCACTTCATAAGTCAGTTCTTGGCAGTTTGCCAGCAAGTCGTTTTCAAGGCAATTCAACACAATAGCTTCGGCATGGCAAGTCGTAAATCTGTCATCGACGGCCTGTAGCACCATTTCGGGAAGCACAATCACCTTAACTTCGGCAGATGTTTCACAAGTAAGCTCGCCGAAATCCTTATAACCCGTTACAGTATAGACGATTGTATCGACAGGGCTGGCCAATGGATTAGGAATATTCGGGTCGGAAAGGCCCGTTGTCGGCTGCCACTCATAACGGTCGGCACCCGAAGCCGAGAGTTGCACTGGAGCTTCTCCGACGGTGTAATATTGCGTTGGAGAAACTTGCAAATCAACCTGATGCACATTGATGTCGATGAAATCCCAGACCGAGTCGGCTACGCAACCCGTTGCATCGCTTCCGCTGATGATATAGCGTCCGGAATGCTGCGACGTCACATCATGCAAGACGAAAGGCGGCTGGCTGATGGCGACACCCGAAGGACCGAGAAGGTGGACTGCATTGACGAAATCCGACTGGAAATTGAAGGTGATATCGTCGCCAGCGCAATGTTCCTTGCCTGTCGCCTGCTCGTCAATTTCTATTTTCGAGAACGACTGGTAATCAGAGAAAAAGCCATAAGTACAAGTGCCATCGCTCGTGATGAAGACTCCCAAGTGGAAATAGCCATTGCCCGCACGGTTTTCCAGATTCATGAGGCTTTCGACAGGAATCACATTGCTGAGGTTTTTCAGACAGTAGGAATATTCCGGATTGGAAGGCACAGGTGTAAAGTCAGATGCGGTCAGCACATCAGGGTCATTGTTGACGAAGAAACCATCAATCTTTTCAGTCTTCACGACAATCGTGACGAACATCTGGCTATATGATTCCAAACGCGGGCGGAAGCAGGAAGTCTGCAACGAACCCGTGCAATGAACGTGAGGCAAAACCGTTCCGCCCATCTCGCCCATTTCATTGACTGTTAGTTGGAACACGGCAATCGGTTTGTCAGCGCTGATATGTTCCACTGGATTTAGAATGATACGTTCCATCTCCTCCCCTACATCCAACGTGCCTACAGCCATACCGTTGATGCTGATTGTCGTTGCATCCTCTGTTGGGAAGAAATTGAGGTATTCGGTTCCTGTTCCGCTTTTTACGGCAAAATACTCGGTTCCCATCATGCTGACAGGCACCAGCTGGTCACCAACCAAGTCGTGATGGCCATCCAAATCCACCGAATCATCGGAAGTGTTGACAGCTATTGGTTTCGTGGCCATGATGCGGGTGTTACGCAAATGAGCAGTCGGAGCACTGCTATTTGCCTCCACAGCATACGATTGGCCTTTCTGCAAAACGACATGTACTTCCTGGTTCGGAGCTATGCCGCCCTTCAGTGCTACCGACGGAATGATGGTAATTTCGGTATTATCTTCAGTAGCAACCATTTCGGCACGGCTACACGTTGACGGGAAATGATTGCTATAGGTGTATTGCGTAGGCACCAAAAACTCGTAACCCAAAGCATTGGAACCTTTCAGCGAATAAATCTCGCTATTGTTGTTGTTCGACTCGTAATAAATGGAAACCGGAGCACTGGAATTGATGTAAAAACCATAGTTAAGCACCTGATTATATGGACTTGTCTCGACAATGTCAACTATGTTAGAGACATCATACAACTTATAGGAATGCGCTGGCACCTCGATGGTGTGAGGTAGAAATTCCAACGGGTTGGCTGGTTGCGTAAAGGTGACCGTTGCGCTCTGGTCGAAAGTAGTGACACAGAAGCGGACTGGTGTTTGCGCATGTTGTATTTCCAAATCGGGAGCCGCAAACCAGAATTCGGTATCAATCTGTGCCCAAAGCGCATTGCAAACAAGCGACAGGACAATCAACAAGAGACAAGTTCTTTTCATAGCGTCATCAGTAATTTTGGGCAAAGATAGTCAATTTTCCATTAACGACGAGGAATCTACTGAATTGGTTTTCCGTCAAGGACTGCAGATTGCAACTCATCGCCTTTGTAAGTTAGCTTTAGCGAGAAAAACGGCACTTTTTTGTCAATCAAACGAAGGAAAATCTTGTCGCCTTCCCATGAAGGCAGTTCCAAAAGACGCTGTTTTTCAA
>CALBNP010000115.1 GCA_937896505.1 uncultured Bacteroidales bacterium
CGCACCATGGTGCGTCTCTGTTGGTTATGTGTTGTGTTTATGAGACGCACCATGGTGCGTCTCTGTTGGTGATGTGTTGTGTTTATGAGACGCACCATGGTGCGTCTCTACCGGCACCAAATATATTCTGAGACGTTGCACGCAACGTCTCTACATTATTTGTTGTAACGTGAACCCCAATTATATGAAACGTAGAAGGTGAGGAAAACCATTTTACGGCGTTCGGAATCCATGATGGAAATGCCTAAGGGGTAATATTCGGCTACGGCTCCTACGTTGACGGCATTGATTCTTGTGCGCGATTTTGAGAAATCGAAACTGAAACCTGTCTTGGCGTGGATGCCTGGCGACAGTTTCAGCTTGTCAAAGCCTTTGAAGAAAGAGGAACGTCCTAAGATGTCTCTCCATTGGCTTTTGTCGTCGAAGGTCTGTTCGGTAGTGACCTCGTTATAGGTGCCATCGCTTCCAATTTCATAGACGATGACGTAATAGTAATAGGGCTTTTGGAAGGCTAACGAGGCTCCGGCTTCATAGGTCCAACGCATCTCTACACCTCCCCAGTATGGCTTGCCATAAATCCGTTTTTCGGCCCCATAGCCAAACCGCAAGGCAAACACGCTATTCAGCTTGCCATAGATGTAAGGACTCATCCTGTGTTGCGATGTGTTTATCGTCTTGATTTCCTTCATTGAATGGATTGACGTGATTTCGAATTCCCATTGTGTCGTGGTGTAGATGTTCTTGATTTTCCCGATACGGAAACCACCCGAGAAACCACGATCGTTAATCGAAACGAAATAGGTGTTCTGCCTGTTGTAGATGAGTCTTTCTTCTAATGGCTTGTCGGCGTTGGCGTTGATGTCGATTTCCTGTGCCTGCAAACCCAAAAAGCCCGTCCCGAAAAGGGCGAGCAGAAGAAATGAACGAACCGGTTTGCGGTGGGCAATCATTGGCAACGCCTCCGGTTATACCCTATCAATAGCGTGTTTCTTTCTGGTATTTGCGTGTTTCCCCGTAGTTAGGACAACCAGAATTTGACTTGCATGACGACATCACGATGCCCGAAACAAAGGCTATCAAGAGGGCTATGGCTAACTTTTTCTTCATAGTGTGAAAAATTGATTTGCAAAGTAACGACTTTTTATCGAAATTATTTCCATCTTTGCATAATATTTTATCGCTATGGAAATAAGAAAACCAAACATCGACGAAAGCTGGTATCGTGTGCTTCTCCCTCAGTTTGAGGCACCCTACTTTGCCGAGCTGAAATCCTTCTTGGTCAGCGAGAAGCGTCAATACACCGTCTATCCTCCTGGACCATTGATTTTCAATGCTTTCAATCTCACTCCCTTCGATAAGGTGAAGGTGGTTATTTTGGGTCAAGACCCTTATCATGGGCCTGGCCAAGCGCACGGCTTGTCGTTTTCGGTGCCTGATGGCATGCAATTTCCGCCAAGCTTGCAAAACATCTTCAAGGAGCTTCATGATGACTTGGGCGTTCCGGTTGCGACATCGGGTAATCTTGAGAAGTGGGCGAGGGAAGGTGTCTTGTTGCTCAACTCATCGCTTACTGTACGTGCTGGTCAGGCGGCATCGCATTCATGCCACGGTTGGGAACAGTTCACCGATGCAGCCATCCGGGCCTTGTCGGAGCAACGTGAACATCTGGTGTTCATCCTTTGGGGAAACTATGCTATCGCCAAACAATCGTTGATCGATTCGGGCAAACATTTGATTTTAAAGTCGGTGCACCCGTCGCCCTTGTCGGCCTATCGTGGCTTCTTCGGTTGCCATCATTTTTCTAAAACCAATAATTACTTGATTCAGAATGGAATAAATCCTATAGATTGGAGCTTATAATATGAAACAAATCGTATTTGCAACACACAACAAGAACAAACTGCAAGAAATGCGCGAAATCATGTCGGGACTTTATGAAGTGATTGGCCTCGACGATATTGGATGCCATGAAGATATTGTTGAAGACGGCACTACCTTGGAGGAGAATGCCAACATCAAGGCTGATTTCGTGACTGACAATTACCATATCGACTGTTTCGCTGACGACACAGGCCTTGAAGTAGAGGCTTTAGATGGCGCTCCGGGCGTTTATTCGGCGCGTTATGCGGGTGAGCACTGCTCGTATCAGGACAATGTGAACAAGATGTTGGCCGCCATGCAAGGTGCTGCCAATCGCAAGGCCGCTTTCCGAACGGTTATCGCCTTGAACCTGGATGGAAAGAAATATACGTTCGAAGGCCGATGCGATGGCTGCATCAGCGAGGACCAACGTGGTAAGGAAGGCTTTGGCTACGACCCCATCTTCGTCCCTGATGGCTTTGACCAAACCTTTGCCGAACTTGGCCATAGCATCAAGAACGAGATAAGTCACCGCGGCAGAGCCACGCAAAAGCTGTTGGCTTTTCTGAAAGGGATGTGATTATTGCTTTCGGGCAGTGTTGCTGCAAACGCCTTCAATGGCGCAGGTGGCCATGTCGATTTTGGCGTTGCCTGTTGCTGCAATGTCGAAAGTCAGTACGCCGTCACCATTCAGGAATCCTTTTGAAGGGACGAGATTCAGTGTCATCGGCATACCTTCGATAGTATCGACAAGCGTAAATGGCTCGAAGTAAATGTATGATTTGTCGATGGTTGCATCGCATTCATAATATCCTTTTACGACGAGCGCATTCTTGAGGCCTGGTTGTTTTTCGATGCCTAAGTCTTGGTTTAACAGTTCCCAAGTGACGGATCGCTTTGCACCATTGGGGTCGCTGATTTGAAGAATGCCTTGGACATTCAGGTTGTATCGTCCGACATAGCGTTCGCGAAGGTCGCTTTTGCCGCATCCAATGAAGAAGATGCTCGTTAATGCGAGAATTGTGATGATGAAGAGGTGTTTTTTCATATTATTTTGCTTTTAAGACTTTTTCGATGATGACTGGGAAATAGGTTTGCTCCAACGTGTGGATTTTTGCTGCCAACGTTTCTGGAGTTTCGTCTTTGTCGAGTTGGCATTGGGCTTGGAAGATGATTTTTCCGCTGTCGTAGATTTCGTTCACATAGTGGATGGTGATGCCTGAAACAGGCTCTTTGGCGGCTATCACGGCTTGATGGACATGCTCGCCATAAAATCCCTTGCCGCCATATTTAGGCAACAGTGCGGGATGTATGTTGATGATTCTTTGGGGAAACGCTTTGATTAGGCTGTCGGGTAGATGAAGCAGGAAGCCTGCCAAAACGATGAGGTCGGGATTGAGGGCGACCATTTCCTGGGTGAAGGCTTCCTCGTTGAATTCCTTCTTTGTCACCATGCGCAGTGGAAGTCCAAGGTTGTGGGCGCGCTCGATGGAGTAGGCCTTGGGGTTGTTGCAGACCACATTGATGATTTCAACCTCTGGGTCGTTTGCGAAATATTCGGCAATGCGTTGCAAGTTGGTGCCGTTGCCTGAAACGAAAATCGATATTCTTTTCATTGTCTGAATCTTATGTTTGCTGTTTCGTGTTTGTCGAGATTGAACCAAATCAGGTATTCGTCGCCTGCTTTTCGGAAGTCTATCGGTTTGTTTTCCACTATGATAGGCTGTTTGCAAATCAGTGTGATGCCCTCGATGGCTTCGCCGTTGTTGGTGAGCTGGATGCTTCCGTCGGGCCGTATTTCGTAGCTGACTTGGAGCAACTTTTCGTAATAGCTGAGATATTGGCTGATGGTGGTGTGTAGCATTTGCTTTGTTTCACGTAGGTCGGCGAGTTGCTGCAAGGCAAAGTTGAATCCAGGCTTTGCAACTAATGTGCCATTTTCGTTGTATTCCCAAAAACCACGGTATGTTTCGGTCCATGCAGGATAGGTGTGTGTGATGAAAACGATATGATTGTCAATGAGATGCTGTAGCCGATTCTGTTGGAAGAAATAATACCATTCATGGTCTTCCTTCACTTCTAAGGTTGATGGCGTTGCCCACAGAAGGAAATCGGTATTGTTGGGCAAGGTTGTGATTTGCCGGTTGGCCAAGGCATCGCCGAAACCGTCATACGGTTGGATGAAATGGCCGTCGAAGCAATAGTCTTGCATTCGGTTTTCCTCGTAGTAGGCATTCCATAAGTATTTGACTTCGTTCTTTTTCCACAAATCTTGGGCGAATTGGGGCGATTCTGTCAGAAGTCCGTCGCAAACGAGGTTTTCGCGGTTGTGGCTTGAGGTGTTGTTGTAGCCATGGTCAATCCACGAAGGCGATCCGAACTTTCGGCGCATGAAACGAAGCGCATCCTTGAGATTGTCTCTTTCTGTCGTGTAGATTTCTGGGGTATGTAGGCAAATGTCGAATCCGATGTTTTTCAGCGATTTAAGAAGTTTGTAGAAGTCGCGGTCGGTTTTGATGGTTTCGATAGGTGTATTGAATTGTCCTTTTGACGTAATCGAATTCGTGACGTCGTCGGGATTGTTGTAGAACACGCTTTTTGTCACTGGAATTCCGAAATAGGCAAAACCGCCTACGGCTTCGTCGGGTTCGGTGATGTTGGCATTGCCGAAGAGAACGGCGCGATGGGTGTCGATGTCGGTCCAATCGGCGTGTTCGGTGAAGATGAAGGCCGATTCGTAGCCGTTCCAAATGGGCATGATGCGCGGCAACTCGTTGGTAGTGTGGTTAGTGTAAATCGCGAAATTGCCTTTTAGGGTTTCACCTTTTTTGATGTCGCGATACGAAATGTCAACGAAATAATCCAAGGTGTCGTCATCCAAAGGATAGTGAATCAGTGGATGGTCGCGCCAATAGTCGATGTTGAAGCAGGCCGTGCGTTTTTCGGTGTCGATTTGCAGTGACGAGATGCCGAGATTGTGGTAACTTGCATACACCATGCTGTCGGATTCAATCATAAACCCTTCTCGGTCAAGATAATATGCTTTCTGGAAATTGCATGTGTCGACACGTTGGTTGCGGCGATAAACGGTGAGTTTGCCTTCGGGCAGCCGCATGATGTAAGCGAGTCGGAGCAATTTGATGTCCTCGCTGAAAGTCGTTTCGGTGTTGAATTCTATCTTCCCATCGTTGATGCTTATCGTCTCGTGTGATTCCATGACTGATGGGTCGGTGAGTGTGTCGCCATCGGCATTGATGTATTCGACAAAAGGCTTGAGGGTTAGGCTGTCGAGTTCGGTTTCTGGTTGGTAGCTGGCTTGCGTTTCACCTTCGATTTCAAGATGTACATGGTCGATGAGAATGCGGCTTCGGCTCGGGTTCCAGATGTAGGCCTTGAGATGGCTGGAATGAAGATAGTCAAGCGGAAAATGGAGGTGGAGCTTCATTTCTGACCACTGGTTTGGCATTGCTTGATAGTTGGCCAAGTCATAGCTTTGCCAATAGTGATTCCAGTTTTCGTCATCGATGCTGAACACCAGTTTCGCTTGGGTTAGCGTGTCGGTCGTCTTGAACCAGAAGCTGTAATCTATTCCGATGTTTTGTTTTGGGAACTCCTTATCGGCATCGATACTGAATTCCAAGCCATATTCGTTTAGCGAATCGCAAAGGCAGGCATGGGTTCCATCGTAGGCAGTGCTATCTGCGACGATGTAGATGTTGTTGAAGAATGAAGACATAGGGTAGCCTGCCTCGAAATCAAGTGTGATGTCCTGTGATTGTGCGAGGTAGGCTACGCTTAGAAGTAGTGTGAGTAGGATGGATTTTTTATGTTCAATCCACGTTGTCATGTAAGAATGAATTGGCTGAGCTGATGCCTTTCTGGGAACTCGAATAGCGTGAGATGTCGTCGTCGATTTCCTTGATGGTCATTTCGCGGCGCATGTATGCGGGCTGGCTTTCAAGTTCTTCGAGTCCGCGCTGCGTCCTGAAGTTCATGCTGAGTGCTCTGAGACGTTGTCGTTTGAGTTCTGCCATTGGGTCGACAGTTTTATTTTGAATCTCCATGACGGCGATTTCTTGCGCATGAGGCTCTTGCTCTTGTTGAGTCTTGATGCGCGAGGTGATTTCGAAGCTTTCGTCTTCTTTGTTTTCGCGGAATGGATTGTCAAAACGTTTCACCGAGTGCGTCTCTTTCGGACGTGAAGCTGGTTCGGAGTCTAGGGTGGGTATCGAAGGTGCGTTCGTTGTCGGTGCTGGCGATTCGAAAAGTGGTTCGTCGCTGCTGTCTTCCTTTTCTTCGGGCTTGGGATTATTGTAAAGCGAGTGTCTGATAATGCCATCTTGCGTTTCGGCTTGCGGTCTTGATTCAGTTTTGGCCTCTGTCTCGGCAACTGGATTGTCAGGAATTGTCTCAGCTTGTACCGGATTTGGTGTATTTGTGCTATTGAGAGGATTTCCATCGAGACCATAGATGGTTTTCTTGCCCGTTGTGGCTGGTTCCTGTGTCTTTGCTTGTGGGTGTTGTGTAAACTTGGCGGTCTTGGTTTCGTGTTCAAATCCAGTGGCTATCAGGGTGACACACAATGCATTGCCAAGGCTCTCGTCGGTGCCATTTCCCCAAATGACATCGGAATCGTTGCCACAAGCAGTTTGGGCAATTTCGAGGATGTCGTCCACTTCGTCCAACGAGACTTCATCGGTGCCTGAAGTGATGTATAAAAGGATGTTTTTGGCACCTTCAATGTTCGAGTCGTTGAGTAGTGGCGATTGGATGGCTGCTTTGATGGCTTTTTCGGCTCGGTCTTCGCCTTCGGCTTTGCCTGAGCCCATGATGGCTCTGCCGCTGTCTTTCATTACTGTAGTTACATCTTCGAAGTCGACATTGACATAACCAGGAACGGTGATGATTTCTGCAATGCCTTTTGCGGCTGTGGTGAGTACATCGTCGGCTTTCCTGAAGGCTTCGGAGAGTTTCATGTTGCCATATTGGTCACGAAGTTTATCGGTGCTGATGAGAATAAGGGTATCGACAGTCTTCTTGAGTTCTTCGATGCCAGCCATGGCTTGCAGCTTGCGTCGCCGTCCTTCTCTCTCCATGGGCATGGTGACGATGCCCACCGTGAGTATGCCTTTTTCTTTGGCTATTTGGGCTACCACAGGCGCGGCTCCAGTGCCGGTACCTCCGCCCATGCCAGCGGTCACGAAGAGCATCTTGGTTTCGCCATCGAATAGTTTGGCGATTTCGTCCTTGCTCATCTCGGCAGCTTGGCGACCTACGTTCGGGTCGTTGCCGGCACCGAGTTCGCGCTGGCCAAGGTGCACGGTGGTCTTTACGCTACTTTTCCTTAAGGCCTGATAGTCGGTGTTGCAAAGCACGAAGTCGACGCCTTGAATTCCAGCTTCCATCATGTGGTTGACGGCATTACCTCCGCCACCGCCTACTCCGATGACTTTGATGTAGTTGGGCTTTTCCAAACCTACTGGCTTGAATAGGTCGTTCTGTGTCGAATTGGTAGTGTTTTCTTCCATTGCGAATCCTTTTTTTTATTTGATGTCTTCGGCGGTGAATATGTTCGTTAAACTTGAGATGATGGTCTTCATCGACCAACCTTTTTTAGTTGTGGTAGTGCTTTCATTGGTTCCGATGAGTTGCAGTTCTTCGGCTGCAGATTCGGTTGGCAATTCAGTGGCAATTGATGGTGCATTGAGTCGGTCGCGTGAAGCTTGCAACTTCTTGTCTTGCTCCATTCGTGCAATGGTTTCAATGACAAGGCCAATGCCTGTGGAGAACATTGGGCTCGACAGTTCTTTCATTTCTGTCTGGGAGAGATGTTCGTTTGGATAACCGATTCTCACTTCGTATCCGGTCTTGAATTCGGCAAGTTGTTGGATGTGCTGCATCATGGCACCGCCACCAGTTAGTACTATGCCAGCGATGAGTTGATTTTCCGACCTTGCTTTTTGGATTTCGCAGTTGACGAGTTCGAAGATTTCTTCGAGGCGTGCCTGAATGATGTTGGCTAAATTCTTGAAGGAAATCTCTTTTGGAGCATGGCCTTTGATGCCAGGGATTGACACCACTTCGTCGTCGCGGTTTTCGGCTGCTACGGCCGATCCGAACTTCACTTTCACTTCTTCAGCATAGTGGCGGATGATGGAACAACCCTTACAGATGTCTTCGGTTATGATGTTGCCGCCGAAAGGAATCACTGCGGTGTGCTGTATCTTGCTCTCCTTGAAGATGGCAATGTCGGTGGTGCCGCCGCCCATGTCAACGAGCACAACGCCAGCGTCTTTCTCTTCTTCGTCGAGGACGGCTTGTGCCGAACCGATGGGCTCAAGGATCATATAGTCGATTTGGAGGCCAGCGCCTTCCACACACTTGATGATGTTCTTGGCGGCTGCCATTTGGCCGATAATGATATGGAAATTGGCTTCGATGATGTTGCCGAGCATGCCAACGGGGTTGGTGGCCATTTCGCCATCGACGTAGGTGTCTTGGCGTATGACATCAATGATTTCTTCGCCTGCCGACAGGTTGATCTTGAAGGCTCTCGAACGCAGTTCTTCAAGCTCCACTTCGGTAATCTCGGTCTCGTTGTTCTCACGTACCAACATGCCGCGGTGTTGCAGGCTCTTGATGTGCTGACCTGCAATGCCTACACTGACGCGCTTGATGTTGACGTCGGCGCGGTCTTCAGCTTCTTTCACCGCCACTTTGATGGCTTCGGTGGTCTCGATGATGTTGGTGACGACACCACGTTTTACTCCGGTCGATAGGGCTTTCCCGTAACCTAAGATTTCAATCTTGCCTTTTTCTGCTTGACGGCCCACGATGCAAGCCACTTTGGTGGTGCCGATGTCTAATCCGACAATGATCTTTCCTTCATTCATAGTTTTATCGTTTTGTACACACTACTTGGTTTTTATATTTCAGATTGATAGTTTCCGTTCCATTGAGTTCTTGGGTGTCGAATTTCTTCTTGGTGAAGATTTCGAGCCTTTTCAGCTTGTCGTCAATTTGGCTAGTGTCGCCGACGATGACTTTTGCGTCGATACTTCTCATCACGATTTCGAATTCTCCCTTTTGGGTGTAGTAAAGTTGCGAAACAGCATTTTCGATGAAGTCGTTTTTCTTGATGGCTTTTACGATGTGCAAGGTGCTGAGAAGCAAGTTGTCGAGTTCGGTGGTGTCGCTTAGACGGTAGGTGTGATTGATTTCGTCGAAACTGTAGTCGCCGCTGGCAATGAGTAGGTAAGGCCTGTATTGCTTGCTTGCAGGCAACACCATTCCGTCGGGAGTGAGATATATCGATTGGCCTTGCCAACTGAATACGCGCAGGATGGGGTCGTATTCCTTGATGTTGATGTTCAGGTTGCCTTCGAGGTCAACAAAGGTATTGCGTCTTTCAATCCATGGGTTGTTGTCGAGTATTTTCAGGATATGAAGCATATCGATGCTTGCGACATTGCCGTTTCTGCATATTTCAGCAACTTCTTTCATGACATTCGCGCTACTGACGAATCCGGTGTCATGAGTTCGTTCGATGGTGGGTTTCTGAATTTGCAGTGGTGTTTCAAGATAGTTTTTCCGTGCGAATATGAACAGCAAGACCAAGCCTGCCGCTGTTGTCACCCATGCCAAAATGCTCAATATTTTCTTTACCATGCTGCAATAGTTTTTTGGAGAGGTTCAACAAAACGGTCAATGTCACCAGCACCCATTGTCACGAGCAGTTCTGGTTTTTCGCTATCAATCAATTTGATAAGGTCTTCCTTTTGGCAGATGCGCTTCTCTTTGAGGTGTACCTTGTCGAGCAAGGCAGTAGATGTGATTCCCGAGATGGGCAATTCGCGTGCTGGATAGATTTCCATGAGGATGAGTTCATCGGCCATGGCCAAGGCTTCGGCAAAGCTATCCATGAAGTCGCGAGTGCGTGTGAACAGGTGTGGCTGGAAAATCAAGGTGATCTTTTTTCCTGGGAAGGAAGCCTTGACAGCTTCCAAACATGACTTTATTTCTTCTGGATGATGTGCGTAATCGTCGATGTAACAATGCTTTTCGTTGTTGACGTGGATGTCGAAACGGCGTTTCACTCCTTTGAATGTTGAAAGTGCATTTGCGATTTTTTCAGCCTCGATTCCGATTTGCCGTGCAGCAGCGAAGGCTGCGGTGGCGTTGAGCACATTGTAGGCTCCGGCTAGTGGTAAGTGAATCTCGGTGGCTTGGCCGTCGGTGTAGATGGTGAAGTCGGTCAGGCCTCTTTCATTTTTGCTGATTTGTGCGCGGAAGTGGCAACTTTCGCCAAAGCCGAATCGTAAGCAATTGTGGCAAGCGATGTCAAGACCTTCTTTTACTATATTGGTTTTCTCAGTGAGGGCTGCAAACTGGTTGAAACTCTCAACGAGATGCTGCTTGTCGCCATAGATGTCCAAGTGGTCGGCATCGATAGAGCTGATGATGCTGATGTTGGGGTGAAGTCGCAGGAATGAACGGTCGAATTCGTCGGCCTCGACGACGAGTGTTTCCGTCTCGCCTTGGCTGAGTAGGAGGTTGCTTTTGAAGTTGTTGGCTATGCCACCAATGAACGCTGTAGTGGCTTTCCCACATTCATTGAGGATATGGGCAATCATGGCGGTAGTGCTGGTTTTGCCGTGGGTGCCTGCAATGGCGATGGTGAAACTGTCTTCCGAAATCTTTCCGAGTGCTTCGGAGCGTTTCAGTATAGGAATGTTGCGTTGGCGCAGCGCGTTCAACTCATTGAGCGAGGCGGGCACTGCAGGCGTGTATATGGCAATTTCAATGAGGGCAGGCAATAGTTTGGGGTTGTCTTCATAATGGATTGCCATGCCCTCATCTTCCAATTGTCTGGTTAGCTGAGAAGGAGTGCGGTCGTAGCCTGCGATGTAGAACCCGAGGCTATGGTAATAGCGAGCCAGGGCGCTCATGCCTATGCCGCCTATTCCTAAAAAGTAAATTGTACGTCCTTCTCCGGTTTTCATTATTCTATGATTTTAACGATTTGTTCAACGATGTCGTCGGCGGCGTTCGGACGGGCGAACTTGCCGATGTTGGCTTTCATCTGTTCTTGCATCGACTTGTCGTCAACGAGTTGTTTCAACGTGCTGACGAGTTTTTGCTCAGTCTCAGTATTTCTTACCATGATGGCGGCTCCGGCATCTACCAGTCGTTGCGCGTTCTTGGTCTGGTGGTCTTCGGCGGCTGTGGGCAGCGGGACGAAGATGACGGGCTTCTGCACGAGGGCAAGTTCGGAAATCGACATGGCACCGGCGCGCGAAATCACCACGTCGGCAATAGCGTATGCCAAATCCATTCGGTCGATGAAGATGGTGGGTTTCACCTTATCTTCAAGCCCTAATTCCTTGACTTGTGCCGTGGCTTGCTCGTAGTAGAACTTTCCAGTTTGCCAAATGAGTTGTATGTCGCTGTTCTTGAAGGTTTCGAGCTGTGCGCTGATGCCTTTGTTGATACCTAATGCGCCTTGGCTGCCTCCAACAAGAAGAACGGCAGGTTTGCTTGGGTCAACGTGGAAGTAAAGAGCCGCTTCTTCACGATTTGCGTTGACTGCTATGTTAGCCCTCAAAGGGTTGCCGGTGAGATGGATTTTCTCTTTCGGGAACCACTGGTCCATTTTTTCGTAAGCGACGCAGATGGCTTGTGCTTTTTGGCCGACATTGCGGTTGGTCTTGCCAGGATATGAGTTTTGCTCTTGGATGACGGTTGGGATGTGAAGCCAATTGGCTGCTTTTAGAGTCGGCCCGCTGGCGAAACCACCAACACCGATGACCACATCGGGCTTGAAACGCCTCAGTATTCTTCTCGCATTGCTCAGACTGCTGATGAGTTTGAAAGGCAAGCTGAATGCCGAAAGGTCTTTGGTGAAGCCGCTAATCCACAGGCCTTCGATTGGGTAGCCAGCCTTCGGCACACGTTCCATTTCCATGCGTCCTTTCGCACCGATAAACAGTATTTCTGCCTTGGGGAATCTTCTCTTCAAAGCATCGGCTATGGCGATGGCAGGGAAAATGTGCCCCCCTGTACCTCCGCCGCTAATCACAAATTTCAACTGTTCTTCCATCTGTATTGTCAATTGTTGTTTCTGCTTCGATTAATTGTTTTACGTTTTCTTCTTTTTCCATGTCACGTGTCACGCTGAGTATCATTCCTATGATGAACCCTGTGGCCATCATTGAGGTGCCGCCCATGCTGATGAAAGGCAATGGCTGTCCGGTAACGGGCAGTAGGCCGACCGATACGCCCATATTAATCAGGGCTTGTATGAAGATGATGAAACCAAGCCCGAAGGCCATGTAGGCCCCAAAAGTAAATGGCCTTTTGGCTACTATTCTCAGTACTCTGTTAAAGAAGAAGAAGTATAGCATCATGATTACGATGACGCCAAAAATGCCATATTCTTCAACGATTATGGCAAAGATAAAGTCGGAATAGGGGTGGGGAAGGAAGTTGCGTTGTTCACTCTTGCCCGGGCCCTTGCCAGAGAATCCTCCTGTGGCCACTGCGATTTGGGCATAAGTCTTTTGAAAATGATGGTCGTCGAAGTAGTCGATGTTGTCGCTTTCAGTTTCGAATGCGGCTTCAAGACGCTTCGTCCAGGTTTGAAAACGCGTAATCTTTGGTGAGTAAGCTCCGAAAGCGGTTCCATTGGCAACCATCTCGTTATGCTCTTTTTCCCTCTTGTTGTTTGTGATGTTTGTGCTGGTTGTGTCGATGATGATGATAAACATTAATGCAACCAGACCGATGCCGAGCAGAGCCACGATGTGCTTGAATTTGACGTGCCCGATGAAAAGCAATACTAGCGAACTTCCGAGTAGGATGACTGCCGTCGAAAGGTTTTCGGTAAAGATGAGACCGACGGTGGCAAACATGGGAATGCCAATATGGACGAGGACTTCCTTGAAGCTGTTGAGCTTGTCGCCCATCACCACTAGTTCGCGGGCGATGTAGGTGAGAAGGATGATCTTTGCCCATTCGCTCGGTTGGAACGAAAAACCAAAGATGTTGATGGAACGTGATGCATCGTTAAGGTTGCGACCGAAAAGCAGCGTGTAGGCCAACAGTACCAAGATGGGGATGAGCAAAAGCTTTGAGGCCTTCGAGTAATATCTGTAGTCGATACAATAGGCGATGAACATGGCAAGATAGCCCAGCAATAGCGTGCCACCGTGCTTGAGCAGTAGTTTGCCCGTGTTGCCATCATACTTGTTGACCACCAAGGCACTTGTCGCACTGTACACGACAACGAGCGATATGATGCCTAATAGTAGTGCAATGATCCAGATGACCTTATCGCCTTTTAGTATCTTATTGATTATATTCATTTTGCAGTTTGTTGACTGATTCGGTGAATTGATTGCCTCGTTCGTTGTAGTCTTCTCTTGCCTTATCCGATTTGCAAGCAGGCGAAAACAACACGATATCACCTTCTTGGGCAATTATTCTGGCCATGTTGACGGCTTCGTCCATGCTGTGAGCTTCGAAAATTCCGACTATGCTGTCGCCGAAAGTGTCAATGAGTTTTTTGTTGTCTTTGCCTATGCAAATCAAGGCTTTTACATATTTTTCCGCCATGGGAAGCAGGTCGTTGAAGTCGCTGTTGTTGGCTTTGCCTCCAGCTATCCACACCACAGGGTCGATGATGTTCTCGAGGGTGAACCAGGTTGCATTCACGCTCTCGGCTTTCGAGTCGTCGTAATACATCACGTCGCCAATGTTGGCAATGAATTGCTGCCGATGTCCTATCGAGTCGATGCCGAACAGGCTTTCCTTGATGTTTTGTTTTCTGATTTGCAGAATCATCGACGAGATGCCTGCGGCCATACTTTCAGACTTTTGATGATGTGTGTTTGTTATTTCTTCAAAATAGTTCATTTCTAAAATGTTTAATCTTTATTGTTGTTTTATTATCTGATTTTCAATGTTAAGATAGTGAATGCTGCCAATAGGATTGTGATAATCCAAAAGCGGATGGTGATTTTCACTTCGTGTTGCTTTAGTCCGTTTCCCTTGAAGGTGACGGTGCTGTTGGGCCATGTGACCTTGAATTCGTCGTAGGTGGTGCGGAAGTGGTCGTGCATTGGGGCTTTCATCCAAAGACGATGTTTCTTGCCTGTCTTCACGAAGCGTTTCACGTCGATGTCGGAGATGATTTCGAAAAGGAACACGCCGCAGAGCAAAGGAAGCAGAAGCTCTTTGTGCATGATGATAGCCGAAACGGCAATTATGCCACCGATGGTTAGGCTCCCAGTGTCGCCCATGAAGATTTGTGCAGGAAAAGAGTTGAACCAGAGGAAGCCAATCAATGCACCGACGAAGGCTGCCAAGAACACGACAAGCTCTTCGCTGCTAGGGATATACATGAGGTTAAAGTGACTGGCAGTCACCGCATTACTTGAAACATAGGCGAACACCACCAAGGCTACCCCTATGATGGCTGAGTTGCCTGATGCCATGCCGTCCATGCCGTCGTTGAGGTTTGAACCGTTCGATACTGCTGCCACGATGAAGACAGTGAGTGCAACGAAGAAAATCCAACCGAGTTTGTACATCCATACGTCGCCTGCCCACTTGAACATGTTGGCATAGTTAAGGTTGTGGCTCTTCAGAAATGGTATGGTGGTGCGTGTCGATTTCACATCGGGTGTCTTCAGCACTACTTCTTCGCAATTTTCGATCTTGACCTCTACCTTTTCGTTGATTACGACGGTAGGACTAAAACGGAGGGTAAGTCCGACGATAAGGCCCAAAAGCACTTGGCCACCGAGCTTTATTGCCGGTTTCAGCCCGTCTTTTTTCTTGTGGAAGGTTTTTATGTAGTCGTCGGCGAAGCCGAGTGTGCCCAATAGCAAAGTGGTGACAATCATCAGTATCATATAAATGTTGTGGATTTTGCCTACAAGAAGGCATGGAACCAAAATTGAAACTATGATGATGACGCCTCCCATGGTGGGGACACCTTTCTTTTGCGTGTTATAGGGGTCGGTCTTTTCGTCACGCTGTGTCTCGACGATTTTCTTGCGTTTTAGCAAGTTGATGAAGTAGTTCCCGAACCAGATGGATATAATCAAGGCCAGGATGATGGCCATCGCAGCTCTAAAGGTGACGTAGTTGAACATTCCAGCACCTGGAAAGTTGCTTTTTTCTAAATAACTAGACAGATAGTATAGCATTATTCTCTCTCCTTAAATGCTTCCGACAATTTTTCTTTGTCGTCGAAATGGTTCTTTACTCCGTTGATTTCCTGATAGTTTTCATGGCCTTTGCCTGCTAATAGTATGATGTCGCCTTTTTGCGCCAGTGCCACCGCGGTGCGTATGGCTTCGCCACGGTTGGTGATCGACAAAACCTTGCCAAGGTCGTCGTTAGAGATTCCTGCTTTCATCTGCTTTATGATTTCGTCTGGGTCTTCGTTGCGCGGATTGTCGCTCGTGAGGATTACGCGGTCACTCATCTTCACGGCTGTGGCAGCCATTTCAGGTCGTTTGCTGGCATCGCGGTTGCCGCCACAACCTATCAAGGTAATCAAGCTTTCCTTGTGGTCGCGTACTGCGTTGATCGTAGAAAGTACATTCTCCAAGGCGTCGGGCGTATGGGCATAATCGACGATTCCAACGATACCACAAGTGGAATATACCATGTCGAACCGTCCGTTGGCACCTTTCAGCTTGCTGATTCCGGTGAGTAGTTCGTCCTTGTCGAAACCGAGCGAAAGAGCGGCTCCATAGATGGCCAAGATATTGCTGGCGTTGAAGTTGCCGACCAGTCGGGTGAATACTTCAGTGTTGTTGATCTTGAGCAACATGCCGTCGAAATGGCTCTCCATGACTATGCCTTTGAAATCGGCATCGTGTTTCAGCGCATAACCGAGTTTTTTTGCTTTGGTGTTCTGCAGCATGAATGCGCCGTTCTTGTCGTCGTAGTTGGTGAGGGCGAAAGCATTATAGGGAAGCTGGTCAAAGAATTTCTTCTTGGCATTGCGGTAGTTGGCCATCGTCTTGTGGTAGTCTAAATGGTCGTGGGTGAGATTGGTGAAAATGCCGCCAGCAAAGTCGAGACCGGATATCCGGTCTTGGTCGATACTGTGCGAACTCACTTCCATGAAGGCATATTCGCATTTTGCAATTACCATCTTGCTTAACAATTGGTTGAGTTCTATGGGGTCAGGAGTGGTATGGGTAGATGGTATGATTTCGCCTGAGACGATGTTCTCGATGGTGGAGAGTAGCCCGCAAACATAGCCTTCGTCGCTGAAGAGACGATAGAGCAGAGTGGCAATGGTGGTCTTGCCGTTGGTGCCAGTTACGCCAACGAGTTTCAGTTTCTTTGATGGATTGTCGTAGAAATTGGCAGCGCCAACGCCCAACACGTATGCTGAATTTTCAACCTTGACATAGGTGACCTCCTTCTTGATGCTATTTGGGAAATCCTCGCATACGATTGCGTTAGCACCTTTCTTGACAGCATCTTCGATGTAATCATGACCGTCGACTTGGGTGCCACGAACAGCAAAAAACAATGTGCCTTCGTTCACTTTGCGTGAGTCAAAGGAAATGTCGAGAATGTCAATGTCCTTGTTTCCTCTGATTTCCAGAAGATTACAGTTCGCTAATATCTCTTTGATTTTCATATCTTTTCAAGTTTTAGTTGAATGATGCTACTTCCCTTTATGGAGTCGCCTGGTTGTATGGATTGCTGTGTCACGATGCCTTGCCCGCTAAACTTGGCGCTGATGCCCATGCTTTCGAGCAGATAGACAGCATCGGTGATGTTCATCCCGATGACGTTGGGCACGCACCCTTCCTTGATGTCGGCTACTCTTAGATTCGTCTTGCCGTCGCTTACTTTTTCGGCTACGGCCCATTCGCCGTTGATGGTATAGTCAGGGCAGCTGATGTTTAGGCTGTTGAGGAATTGCGATGTCTCCTCGATGTGTACGATGGCAGAATTGTGTCCAGATACTTCGTTTCTCTTGCCGATGGTATCTTGCTCGACACCCAAACGCGTGGCATATATTTTTTCGGCGATGTCTCTGAAGCAAGGTGCCGATACGCCGCCTGCAGCCCAGAAGCTGCCTCTTGCGCGGCTTACGACAACGATACAAGTGTATTTTGGATTGTCGGCGGGGAAATATCCAACAAAGGTGGTGTTGTAGAGGCGCCTGCCTATGCCTGGCTCGCGGTAGTTGTAACCTTTTACAGGGTCGCAGTATTGTGCAGTGCCGGTTTTTCCTGCCACAGGAAAACTACAGTCGGCAAATTGTCTTTTTGCTGTCCCTCGTACGGTGACACCATGTAGCATGTCTTGCAGTTTTTTGATGCATTCTGGTGGGCAGATTTGCTCGTTTATTACCACGGGATCGAATTTCTCGATGGTTTGGTTGCCACGACGGATTTCGGTCACGAATTGTGGCTTCATCATCTTTCCTTGGTTGGCGATGGCGTTGTAGAGCGTGATGATTTGCATCGGTGTTACGTTGACTTCATAACCGATCGACATCCAAGGCAGCGACACATTCGACCATAGTTTTTTGCCATTCTTGTCCTTGTCGAAAGGATGCTTGATAATTGGTTGGGCTTCGCCGGAAATGCCCGTTCCAATTTTCTTGTTGAGTCCTAAGGCGTAGAGACCATCGACATATTGCTCTGGGTGTGTCATGAATTGTTTGGTGATAAGAACCGCCGTGCCTTTATTTGACGACTGTTCGATGACTTCTGCCACTGTGGCGATGCCGTTTTTCGCGAAACTGTGGTCGTCTCTCATCACTCGTTTCGAGAATACGATTGGACCCGTGCCGATATTGACTTTGTCGGTCAACGCTAGGTCGGGTTTGCTGTTGAACAAGACTACCATTGAAGCAATCTTGAATACCGAACCGGGTTCGTATCGCTCGGCAAGGGCGAAGTTGTATGATTCTTCGTATTCCTGATTCTTGTGGTTGAGTTTCAGGTTGGCCGCGGCTCTAATGTAACCCGTCGAAGTCTCCATCAGGATGGCACAGCCTTGTTCCGCCTTGTTCTCAACCATGGTTTTGTGCAGGCTGCTTTCGACGATGTCTTGCAAGTTGACGTCGAAAGTGGTGATAAGGTCGTTGCCGTTCTCGGGGTCGGAATTGTCTTCCGATTCAATTGGCATCCAATCACCATGGTGAAGTTTCCTTACGAGTTGGCTCCCGTTGACACCACGAAGATATTCGTTGTAGGCGCCTTCAATGCCAACATAGAGGTTCTCTTCTTCGTTGAAATAACCTATCATGCGTCCGGCGAGTTCATTGTATGGCTTGACGCGCTTGACTTTCTTCTCGGCAACTATTCCGCCAACGTATGGCCCCCTGTTGAAAATTGGGAAGTGTTGCATGGCACGATATTGTTCAAGCGAAATGTTTTTGACAACAGGGTAGTATCGTTTTCCCTCGGCCTTGGCTTGGCATAGATTGGCTTTCCATTGGGCAGCGGTTTTGGCCGGAAACATTCTTGACATTCGTACACTCAATGAATCAATCTTGCACGAAAAAGTATCGTTGTCAATCACTTTGGCATCAAGGAAAATATCGTAAACCGGGACGGAAGTCGCCATCAGGTTGCCATCGCAAGATAGGATGTTACCTCGCGAGGCTTCAAGTTCCTTGACTCGGTATTCGCGCTTTTCAGCGAGTTCGGTGTATTTCTTCTTGTCCTTGGTCATCACGACAACGACTTTCGCCACTATCGCAATGCCTAAGATGAGCAGCAAGAAGTACACCAAGTAGGTCTTCCAAAGAGTGTCGGTGTTGGGCTCGTTCTTCATAATCTTCATATTTTACTGTTAGTTTTCTCGGCCGTACTGTCGGCGACTGATCCATTCCCCAAGGATACTTGGCTGCTATCTGCGGCTTCGATTGAGCCTGCCGAAATGAAGGTCGGTTCTTCCGAAACGTTTGGAAGACCTTCTGAATGTGTATTATCTGTTGTGCTTATCCTTTTTACGGGTTCCACCGACTCCTCCAACCCAATGCTTTTCAACCTTGCCGAAAGCACTGATTGTTTCGAGGCTTGCATGATTGACGATTTGAGTTGGATGTATTCGACTTGGAGGTCGTTTAATTCTTTCGTGGTCTTGGCGATTTCGCGTGTGCGTTCTTCAGCGATATAGGTGTTGCCAATGATGACCATAAGCAAAACGGTTACGACTACAATGAACGGGAATTGCTTGCTGAACTTTTCTTTCACCAGGAAATTGCCATTCAGAAAAGTGATGACTTTGTCGTTTTTGTTTTTCTTCGTACTGCTACTGCTCATGTCTTATCTCCTTTCTGCAATTCTCAACTTGGCGCTGCGGGCGCGGCTGTTGCGGGCAATCTCGTCGTCGGTCGGGACGATAGGCTTGCGCGTTATTAATTTATAAGGTGTGAGCAGGTTGCCGAAGAAGTCTTTTTCCTCCTTGCCTTCGGCGTTGCCCGTCTTCGTGTGGTTTTTCACGATGCGGTCTTCAAGCGAGTGGTATGACATCACCACCAAACGGCCTCCTGCCTTGAGCACGTCGGGACACTGGCCTAAGAAGGCGTCAAGGGCTTCGAGCTCTTGGTTCACCTCGATGCGGAGGGCTTGGAAGATTTGTGCCAAAACCTTGTTTTCCTTGCCTCTTGGCAGACGTGCTTGCACGACATCTTTCAACTGTGTCGTGGTCTCGATGGGCGCATTTTCGCGTGCCATGATGATGTCGTTGGCCACGAGATGGGCTTGTTGGAGTTCGCCATACAAAGTCAATATTCTGGTCAGCGAGGCATGGTCGTAGGTGTTGACGATGGCAGCGGCATCCATCGGGTTTTCTTGGCTCATGCGCATGTCGAGCCGTCCATCAAAACGGGTTGAAAAGCCTTTTTCAGGGGTGTCGAATTGGTGCGACGAAACGCCTAGGTCGGCAATCACGCCATCAATCTTTCCGCCATGATAGAGCTGGATGAAGTTCTTGAAATATCTGAAATTCTGTGGGATGAAAGTGAACCGTGGGTCGTCGAAGGCGTTGTGGGCAGCGTCGGCATCTTGGTCGAAAGCGTAAAGATGGCCGGTGGTGAGTTGCTTCAAAATGGCACGCGAGTGTCCGCCGCCGCCAAAAGTGACATCGGCATATACACCCTCGGGGTCAATGTTCAACCCCTTGATGCATTCGTTCAACATGACCGGATCGTGATACATCTTTGAGCCTTTCTATTTTATGTTTTCGCTGAGTGTCTTCATGAACAAGTCCTCGTCGAGTTCGTCGTTGGTTCGGTTGTAGAGGTCCTTGTCCCAGATTTCCATCTTCGTCGTGACTGAGGTGATGACGACATCCTTGACGAAGAATCCTTTGTCCATCAGCTCCTTTGGGATTTGCAACCTACCAGTAGCGTCGAGCTTGGCAAATCGTGCTCCGGCGTTGTATTTCCTGATGACAGCTGCGTGGTTGGGGTTGAACGGACTGAGCGATGCTCGGATCTTATCCTGAACGTCGTCCCAATCCTTGCGCGTGTATAACTCAATGCACTTGTCGAATAGCCCAGGACGCATCACGAAGCCTTCATCTGCTTGTGCGCCAAGTTGTTCCTTGAATTCGGAAGGCAGCATGAGACGGCCTTTCGAGTCCAATTTGCAGTTTATTTCTCCTACTGGGTAACTCATTTTTCCTGTGCTTTGATTGAGATTGCGAAATTACTGCATTTTCTCCCATTTCGCTGCACTTTCTACCACTTTTTTATCGCATATTTTGAAAAAGTTATCAACCTAATATGTGAATTTGTTGAAATACAAATACTTCACTTGTTGATAACGTGGTTTTGGTAAGTGTTTCTATGGCACCTCAGTGTTTTTTTGCAATTGAAAAATACTGACTGACTTTTTTATTTTCTATTTTTGCACTTCAAAGAAAAGTTATTCCATAATGGAAACGAAACAAGTACAGCAAATTGACCTTCGGGCCATCTTCAACGCAAAGGTGCCAAAGCTGATGAAGCGGATGCCGAATTGTTTGTTCCGTAAAATCCAGCGTTTGCTCCACGAGGACGATATTAATGCGGCTCTTACCCGTTGTGGTCATCTCGAAGGGATTGAATTTGTTCAAGCTGTCGTCAAGGATTTCAACTTGAATGTAGTGGCTGTGGGCATCGAAAACCTGACCGCATCCGAGCGTATCGTGGTGGCGTCAAATCATCCTATGGGTGGCTTGGATGGCATCGCATTGCTTTGTAAAATCGGTGAACAGCGTGCTGATGTGCTTGTTCCGGTCAACGATTTCTTGATGTTCATAGAAAGCCTTCGTCCGCTTTTCATTCCCGTCAACAAGGTAGGAAACGGCGTGGCTAACCGGCAGGAAAACTTTCGCCTTTTCAATGAGACTTTCGCTTCCGACAAGCCGATTTGCTATTTTCCTTTTGGCCTTTGCTCGCGCAAGACAAAAGGCGGAAAAATTATGGATTTGGAATGGAAAAAGACTTTTGTGACCAAGGCAAGGGAATACCATCGCGACATCATTCCGGTGCATATCGACGGTCGCAACTCCAATTTCTTCTATAACCTTGCAAGAGTGCGCAAGTTCTTGAAGATTAAGGTGAATATCGAAATGGCTTTTCTTGTTGATGAGATGTTTAAGCAACGCAACAAGTCGTTGACCATCACTTTTGGCCGACCGATTCCATATCAGGTTTTCGACCATCGCTTCACCGATGCACAATGGGCCGAAAAGTTGCGTACTTTCTCCTATCAATTGCCTGACGACCCTAACCAAACCTTTGATCTAAATATGGAATATACGATATGAATGCAATGCAAGATATCATCGCCCCGATTCCTGTTGAAGCCATCCTGAAGGAGCTGACGCTTGAGAAATTTTTCCGCAAGACCAACAATGGAGGTAACGAAATCTATATCTTGACGGCTCACGATTCGCCCAACATAATGCGCGAAATTGGCCGCTTGCGCGAAATCAGTTTCCGCGATTCGGGCGGGGGTACGGGCCTCGATTGCGATATTGACGATTTCGACATTTGCGACGGGCATTGTTTCAAGCAACTCATCGTCTGGAATCCCGTCGATAAGGCCATCGTTGGTGGCTATCGCTTCTTGCTGTGCGAAAATCTTCCCGTTGACGAAAACGGACAAGTGAATACGCCTACCAGCGAGTTGTTCCACTATTCCAAGCGTTTTGTGAACGATTTCTTGCCCTATACCATCGAGTTGGGCCGCTCGTTTGTGCAACCCGATTATCAGCCGACGAAGAGTTTGTCAAAAGGAATGTATTCGCTTGACAATCTGTGGGATGGATTAGGATCACTCATCAGCTTGTATCCTCAGGCGAAGTATTATTTTGGCAAAGTTACCATGTATCCACAGCTTGACCGAATGTCGCGCGACATGATCCTGTATTTCATGCAAACCAATTTCCCAGACCCTGACGAATTAGTGCGTCCATATCCAAAATACGACTTGCCAATCCTCGCCGACAAAGAACACTTGCGTCAGGTTTTCTCTGGCCAAAACTATAAGGACAATTACCGGATCCTCGTGCGTAGCGTGCGTGAACGTGGTGCTTCAGTGCCGCCTTTGGTCAACGCCTACATGAACCTTTCTTCCTCGATGCGTTCATTCGGAACAGCCCTTAATCCGCCATTTGGCAACGTGGAAGAAACTGGAATCCTGATTACTATTGCTGATATTTTTGAAGAAAAATTCCAACGTCACCTTGTTTATCAAAAAGGATTAATACCCGAACATCTGAAATGAAAATAAGCAAATCATACTTCCTTTGCAGCAACACGAAATTCGACAAGCTGCCAAAAGACAACATCCCGGAATATGCTTTTATTGGCCGTTCCAACGTGGGGAAATCATCGTTGATTAACATGCTCACCCAACATGGTGGCTTGGCCAAGACGTCTTCTGTGCCGGGAAAGACCATCACAATCAACCATTTCGTCATCAACGACTCGTGGTATATCGTTGATTTGCCTGGCTATGGCTTCGCACAGCATTCTAAGAAGACGCGCGAAGAATGGCGCATCATGCTTAATAATTATATCTCGCGCCGCCGCAATCTGGTGACGACTTTCGTGCTTGTCGATTCGCGCATCGAACCGCAGGCCAGCGACATCGGATTCATGGAATGGCTGGGCGAAAACGGCGTGCCATTCTGCATCGTGTTCACCAAGGCTGACAAGCTCTCGAAGACGCAAGTCAACCTGAATGTCGAGAACTACAAGAAACGCCTGCTTGAAGATTGGGAAGAACTGCCGCCAATTTTCGTCACTTCATCTGAAAAGCAAATAGGCCGTGACGAAGTGCTTGATTATATTGAACAGCAAAATGCTGAAATAGAGAATCTTAAAAAGACAAACGGATTGTAGGTCATCTGAAATAGACCCTTGTGATTCCTGCTCCGCCCGTTTCCAACGAGGCATCGCAATAGCGTTCAATCTCGTGAATGTGGCTGAGCTTCTCGCGGATGAGTTTCCGCAAGATGCCATTCCCTTTTCCGTGAAGGATACTTACTTCCTTGATGCTGAGCAGTTTGGCTTCGTCGATATATTTATCGACGATTTCCAAAGCTTCTTCGGCACGTTTGCCGCGCACATCGAGGGTGAGGTCGAAGTGTTCGGCTTTCTCGTTGAGGTCGTCAGCAATGTTGGCTTGCCATTTGCGCATGGTCTTGCGGCCTTCGGCGCGGCTCACCTTGCGCAGTTTTTCGGGCGAGGTGCGTAGCCTGATGCTGTTGAAGAGCACGGTGGCATCGGTGTCGCTGATGGCAACGATTTCGCCCACCACTTGCATGTCGTCGATGCAAACCGTGTCGCCCACTTTCAGCGTGCCGTCGTCAACGGGTTTCGGTTTTTTCGGCTCGGCGGCGGCTTCGCCTTTCTTGATGATTTCTTCCTTGGTCTCCTGTAGTTCTTTGCGCAATTCCTTGGTCTTTTCCTTTTCGGCTTGTGCTTCCTTGATTTCCTTGATGGTGCGTTCAATCTTGCTGTTGGCGCTCTCTATCAGTTCCTTAGCCTCTTTTGCGGCATCGCGGATGTATTGCTTTTTTTTGCTTTCGAGTTCGGCAAGCAGGTTCTTGTATTTGGTCACGACTTCGGTCAGGAGTTGGTCGGCGATTTTCAGGTCTTGCTCCTTCTTGCGGATGGCTTTCTTATCGACTTCCAACTGCTGCAACTGCTGCTCAAATTTCAAGTGCTGGTCGCCGGTGATGGTGGTGGCGTTTTCCAGAATGTATTTCGGGAAGCCGATTTTCTTTGCGATCTCGAAAGCGAACGAACTGCCGGGTTTGCCCGTCATCATGATGTACATCGGCTGCATGAACTTGGTGTCGAACAGCATGGCGCCGTTGATGATGCCTTCGTGATTGTCGGCCAAAAGTTTCAGGTTGGCATAGTGCGTGGTGACGATGCCGAAGACTTCTTTCTTGTTCAGTTCCAACAAGATGGCTTCGGCGATGGCACCGCCTAATTGTGGCTCCGTGCCCGTTCCGAATTCATCGATGAGGAAAAGTGAATTGGATGTGGCGTTTTCCAGCAAGGTCTTCATGTTGTGAAGGTGGGAGCTGTAGGTACTCAAGTCATTTTCAAGTGATTGCTCGTCGCCGATGTCGATGAAAAGACTCTCGAAAAGGCCACATTCCGAGTCGATGCGCATAGGCACCATGAGACCGCATTGCAACATGTATTGAATGAGTCCTGTAGTTTTCAGGCAGACTGATTTACCGCCTGCGTTAGGTCCAGAAATGACTAAAATCCTGTCTTTTCCGTCCAGCTTTAAGTCGAGCGGAACGATATCCTTGCCTTGCGTTTTCAGTTTTTGTTCCAAAATCGGGTGACGTGCCTGAATCCAGTTAAAAAAGGCTCCGTCGTGAATTTGTGGCTTGATACCTTTGATGGTTTGTGCTAACAAGGCTTTGGCGCGGATGAAATCAAGCTCGCCCATGAGGCTCCATGCCTTGCGCAATTCGGAGAGATAGGGTCGGATGAGTCTTGTGAAACCCAGCAGGATTTTGTGGATTTCACGTTTTTCGGCATATTCCAACTCCTTGATTTCATTTGAGGTATCGAAGATTTCGGCAGGTTCGATATAGACGGTCTGCCCGGTGGCCGATTCGTCGTGGATGAAGCCGCGCAAGGCGCGCTTGTCGGAGGCTTTCACAGGTATGACCAAACGCCCGTCGCGGATGGTGATTTCCGATTTCTGATCTACCCAACCTGCGGTTTTCGCGTCGCTCATTATTTGGCGTATGCGTCGCTCGATGCCGCCTTGTTTGCGCCTGATGCCTTGCCTGATTTCCATCAGTTCAGGTGAGGCATTGTCGGGAATCTCACCTTTGTCATCTACCAGGCGGTTGACTTCGGTGAAGACTTGCCGGTCGATGAAGATGTTCTCTATCAAAGCTCTCAGCCTTGGCGTTTCCTCAGAACTATCGGAGCGACCGAATCGCAAAATGGCTTCAAGCACATTGAGCGAAGGTTTCAGGGCGAAAAGGTCCTCGATGCTGAGGCAGGTACCGTCAATCTGGATGCGATGGAAGGCTTCGCGCAAATCGTGGAAGTCGCGCATCGGGAAAGGAATACCTTGTTGGAGCAGTGTGATGAATTCCTCGGTCTGCTCTAAACTCTTGGTTATGAGGTTGATATTTGTGGTGAACGACACACTTTCAGCTCGTTCCAATCCCATCTGGCTGATGCAGTGGGAGGCAAGCATCTGTCGAATGCTGCTGAAACCTATTTTCTGTTCGAAGTTGTTTGGGTAAATCAAAATGTGGTATGTTTTATAGCCAATTCAAGTTATCTGAAATAAGAATTTCTTCTTTAGTAATAAGGTGCGTTGTCTGCATTGGAATTGTAATCCACGGCAAATCATATTTGTCAGCTAATTTTCTGACTTCTTCCGTATCGTCATACGACATGAGGAAATGCCCTTTGATGTCGGAAACATATTGAAACAATTGTTCGTGATCAATTTCATAATGATTATAAAGGCGTTTCCCTGCAATGGTGTAAGGCGGATCGATAAAGAAACATGCGTTTGCATAGTCTTTGTTTTGCCATATTGAATCAAATCCATTTCCTTGGATGAAATGAATCCTATCGCAAAGTTGATGAATGTTGTTTATTCTGAATGCCAACGTGTCAGGATACCATCTTGATTTTAAGCCTTTACCAGCCTCACCGTTTTTCACCATGCCCGAACCTTGGGCCAAGATGCCGCCATGAAGTGTACGGTTTCTCAAAATCGTTGCAAATGCCTGCTCTTTTTTTCCTTCTTTTGCCTTTGCAATGGCAGCAATCAGATTTTGGCTGTTCATGTCGAAATTGAGAATCTGTTCACATAGCCATTGATAATCTTCAGACAAAATGGTTTGCCAGACAGAAGCGACATCGCTGTCTAATTCAATCATGACAGACTGATTTACAAAGTTTTCAAAAACAGCAGTCAGGCTGATGATGCCTCCGCCGCAAAATGGTTCTATCAGAATGCTGTCGGACTCGAATTGAGCGAACCATTTACGGGCAGTCGGTACAAGCCATGTTTTGCCACCAGGATAGCGGAAAGGACTTCTTTGTGGCACGGAAGCGACATTCACCACTTTGGATTTTCCAACCGTGATTTCGCTCATCGTAGTTTCGTCGAAAAGATAGGGTTGGTTCATTCTTTGTCAATTATATCAATGATTGTGTGTGTTTCGGGTGCACAACTTTGTTTGTCATCCAGTTTGTTTTGCAGTCTTTCGATGAAATCTTCCATCTGGCTTGGCTTGGGCACAATGACTGTTTGCAAAGCTGTATTGAATTCGGTATAAACAGTCCGTTTCAAAATCAAATGGTATTGATTGTCGGAAGGCGAAAGTTCCAAATCATACAAAAACCAGGCAATGTCAGCTTTTTCTTTTTCAACTTCCGGCAATGGCGGTAAGGTGTCATAAAACGATTCTTGAAGGACAACACATTGCTTTTTTCCCCACGATTTCAAAATGCCACCTTTGTAAAGCAGTTGTGGAATCAAGCGCTTCCGTGATGATGAAAGATAATCGGGATGAGGATAGTTTTTTCCGTTCCATTCAAAATCACAGCTTGGCTTTTGCATATATCCATTAAAGGCATTTCTCAGGTTCCCGGAAATATAGACTCCTTGAACTTCAACAGAAGCAAAATCCATTATTTTCCCATTTTCGTCACAGTCCAATACGACATAATCAATATTCCCGGCAGCTTGGCCATTCCCATCTAACAATCTGATTTCAGAAAGAGAAGTCCATTTTGTCGCATCGGGGAAAGCAAATTTGGCAGCATTTTCAATGATAATCCAATCTTCACGAAAACGTACGGGACAAGTGATAATGCAGTTTCCTTCATGGTTAATGCTACACACTCCCAAAGGATCATCAGCTTTATCTTTCGTGCAATTTGGAACGATGTTTCCAAAAGGGCATAAATGGTTTTGACGGAAATGCGCTGATTTGCCGCTCTCATTGAAAACAGGAAATCCGAATACTTCTGCTAATGGATTCTTCTTCATTTGCTTATAATTATAGGACTATAGGACGTTCTTGAATAATGGTGTGCAAAAATAGGTAATAGTTTTTAAATTGAAAGGGCGCATTCCTTTATTTCTCAAACTTCCTCAAAATCTTCAGTTTAGTCTTTTCGGCCTTGCTGCCGTAGGGATGTTCGCGCAACGGAAGGTTGAAATGCGTTTTGCCGGTCAGGACGGTTTGTGGGTGTGTGAATTCGCGGAAACCCCATTCGCCGTGGTAGGCACCCATGCCGGAATGCCCAGTGCCGTTGAAGGGAACGCCTTTCACCATCAGGTGGACGCAGACCTCGTTTATGCAGCCGCCGCCAAATTGCAGGGTGCGCATCATGCGGTTGGCCCATCTCAAATCGTTGGTGAAGACATACATCGACAGCGGATGCTCGCGCTCGGCAATGATGTCCATCAAAGCGTTGATTTCATTGTCTTTGTAAGTGACGATGGGCAGCAAAGGACAGAAAAGTTCGCGCTGTACGATGCCGTCATTAATGTCAATAGGGTAGAGGATGGTCGGGGCAAAACGCCTTGAATTTTTGTCGCCTGTGCCGCCGAAAACGATGCGGTCTTTGTATTGCAGGGCAAGGCTTTCGCATTTGGCGTAGGCTGTTTCGGTGATGAGTTTCGGGTATTCCTCATTCGTTTCGGGATGCTCACCGACTTGTTTCACAAAAGCCGATTTCAGTTCCTCAAGGAAAGGAACAACTATTTCTTCTGCCACGGCTATCTGGTTGATATTGATGCAGATTTGTCCCGCATTGCAGACTTTGAAGAAGGCGATTTTTCGTGCCGCATCTTTCAGGTCGGCATCTTTGCGGACGATGCACCAGTTGCCAGTCTCGCCGCCCAGTTCCAATGCGACAGGCGTAAGGTTCTTGGCGGCTTCGGCCAAGACGTGCTTGCCGATTTCGGGCGAGCCGGTGTAGAAAATCTTGTCGAAACGCTGGGCAAGGCACAAATCGGCCACTTCATGACCGCCGTCAATCAGGGTGACATATTCTTTGGGGAAGACTTCGGCAAAGAAATCTTTCAGAAATTCTGTGCTGACCTTCGACTTTGAACTTGCCTTGATGACCGCCGTGTTGCCGCCGGCGATGCTTGCCGTCAGTACGCCTATGGTGAGCAGCATCGGGAAATTGAACGGGCTGATGATGAGCGACACGCCGTATGGCATTTTATAGACTCTCGTCACGAGGCTTGGAAAACACATGAAGCCGCTGAAATGCCTCTCGGGACGTGCCCAACGCCGCAAGCCGCGGATGGTCTCGTTGATTTCCATGATGATAGGACCTATGTCGCAAAGGTAGGCTTCCACCTTGCTGCGACCTAAATCTTCATGCAAAGCCTGCTCAAACTCGGCCTCGTGTGCGATGACGGCGGCTTTCAGTTTCTTCAGTTGTTTGATGCGCCATGCCACGTCGAGGGTATCACCCGTGCGGAAAAACTGCCTCTGTGCGGCAACAATGTCTTTTATTTCTGTTTCTGTAAACATTATATTAATAAGGTGTTCAGATGGGCAAAAGTAATGCTTTTTATTGATAAAATGTGTGTTTTGCTTTTCTCGCAGTAAATGAAAATCCCTATCTTTGCGCCAAATACATTTTTATTATGATTAGATTGGAAATTTGTGCCAACGGTATCAAGTCGTTGAGGAATGCAATGGACGGCTGCGCCCAATGTGTCGAACTTTGTGAATCACTGGAAGTTGGAGGCGTAACGCCTTCGTTCGGAACTTTGGCGAAAGCCGCCGATATTTCGTTCATTCCTGTCCGCGTACTGATTCGTCCGCGTCCGGGAAACTATATCTATGATGAGGAAGAAGTTGAAGTCATGAAGACTGACATCATGCTTTGCAAGAAGTTGGGTTTTGAAGGCGTTGTGATTGGTGCCTTGAACAACGAAGGCAAATTGGATCTGCCGGTCATCAAATCGTTGATGGAAGCGGGCGAAGGCCTGAAATTCACTTTCCACCGCGCTATCGATGCTTGCGTCAATCCGTTTGAGGCTATGGAGCAGCTGATAGATTTAGGCTTCGACAAAGTGCTGACTTCGGGCGGTAAACCAAAAGCCGAGGAAGGCATCCCGATGATTGCCGAAATGCAGTTGCGCTATGGCGACAAAATCGGCA
>CALBNP010000116.1 GCA_937896505.1 uncultured Bacteroidales bacterium
CTAATGCAGTTCCTCCAACAAGCCTGAAATCCTTGAACACCTCCGACGACATGAGTTTTCTGAGAATAGATAGCAAGGAAGTGGATACAGTGTCATAATACAATCTCATAGTCCAACAGTTTTTAGGTTTTTCAAAGCAACATCATAAAGCATGAACCCTTTATGGTTTTCCTTGACCGTGACAAAGGCATCGTGGCCATAAAATCGGTACAGTTCTTCGATTTCTTCTTTGGCCCCGTATTCTAACACGCGTCGGATGGCCCAATCTTGGCATTTCATCCATTCAAGTTTCGACAAATCGACATCCCAGAAAGTGGTTGTGGTGAGAATGTTTAAGTCGGGTTTAAGTTGACTATCGGCCAGTTGGGCTTGATAGATGTCGTGATTGGCCTGAATCTTATAGAAAAAACCCTGCGAAGTGATGCCTAAGGCTTGCTCAAGCATGAAGGAAATTTGAGGCGTAAAACGGCGGCGACCCATAATTAAGTCATTGATTCTCTGAGGAATCATTTTGGCTTTCTGAGCCAAGGTAATTTGAGATATGTGCTTTTGTTGCGCAATTCGGTAAAGGATGGCTCCAGCGGGCACTGATGATATGTCCAAATAGATGTCTGTGTTCATTTTTTTTGCTACTTTCAGGCTGCAAAGATAGATAATTTCCAAATAATAACCATAATTTGGTTATAATATGAACAAAAAAGTAGAGACGCGCCATGGCACGTCTCTACAAAACGTCAAATTATCATGGTAGAGACGTAGCACGCTACGTCTCTACAAACATTTTAATCAAAACAAGCCTTCCAAAATCTCGTCTTCCACCAGATTAGGCAGCGTGACTTTGAGTTTCGGTTCGGCTTCCATAGCGCGCTTAATGGCGAAGGTGGCGCCTTCGTTGCGTGCCCAGTTGCGGCGGGCGATGCCGTTGTTGACATCCCAATGCAACATGTTGTGCAGGCGACGGTCGGCATCGGCTGTGCCATCGAGCACCATGCCGAAACCGCCATTGATGACTTCGCCCCAACCAACGCCACCGCCATTGTGGATGCTTACCCAGGTAGCGCCACGGAATCCGTCGCCGATGACATTCTGGATGGCCATGTCGGCAGTGCGGTTCGATCCGTCGTAGATGTTGGAGGTCTCACGGAATGGCGAGTCGGTACCCGAAACGTCGTGGTGGTCGCGGCCAAGGACGACAGGCCCGCTCAAGCGACCATCAGCAATGGCCTTGTTGAATCCGGCAGCAATCTTGGTGCGGCCTTCGCAGTCGGCATAGAGGATGCGGGCTTGCGAACCGACCACGAGATGGTTCTCCTGTGCGCCACGGATCCACTGGATGTTGTCGCGCATCTGTTGGCGGATTTCTTCTGGAGCGGTCTTGGCGATGTCTTCAAGCACTTGGCAAGCAATGTCATCTGTGATAGCCAAATCCTCAGGCTTGCCTGAAGCGCAGACCCAACGGAATGGGCCAAAGCCATAGTCGAAACACATTGGGCCCATGATGTCCTGAACGTAGGAAGGATAACGGAAGGTGCCGTCGGCTTTCATGATGTCGGCACCGGCGCGGCTGCTCTGCAGCAGGAAGGCGTTGCCGTAGTCGAAGAAGTACATGCCCTTGGCGGTCAGCTTGTTGATGGCAGCCACATGGCGACGCAACGAAGCCTGAACCTTTTCCTTGAACAGCTCTGGATTTTCAGCCATCATGGTCTTCGATTCCTCAAACGACTGACCGACAGGATAGTAACCGCCAGCCCATGGGTTATGCAAAGAGGTTTGGTCGGAGCCTAAATCGACGTGGATGTTGTGCTCGGCAGCATATTCCCAAAGGTCAACCACATTGCCTTGGTAGGCGTAGCTGCGGG
>CALBNP010000117.1 GCA_937896505.1 uncultured Bacteroidales bacterium
GCTGTTGAACTTTTTCTACCATTTGATTGTAATTTTATTTGTTAATACTAAATTGATTGCTCATTATTTAGGCAGTTGGACGGCTTCCTTCTTGTAGCCGTTGAGGACTTGCTTGGTGATGTCGGCAATGTCTTGTGCGGTGATGCCGTTCACGATCTTCTCGTAATCGTTCATCATGTTGATGCCGTCGCGCATCTCGGTTTGGATGCAACTCATCCAGTATTGGTTGTTTTCAAGGTCTTCAGCATGCTTCTTGACCATGTATTCCTTCACTTTCTGAAGGTCTTCCGGACGTGGGCCGTTGTCGGCGACATTCTGGAACTCGGTCTTTGCGATGCCCATCAGCTTTTCGTACATTTCCTTGTTGGTGTTGAAGCCGATGAGGAACATGAACGAAGGTTCTGGACGCAGCATGACGTTGCCGTCGGTGCCGACACCATAGGTGCCGCCTTCGTCTTCACGAATCTTCTCGGTATAGACGATGTCCATGATTTGGCTCAGCATGTCCATCTTGATGCGGTTTTCAAGGGTGTATTCCATCGAACCGTTGTAGATCATGTAGCATGTAGCCATTGGGGTTTCCATTTGCTTTTCGAAGTGGCAGATGTAGTCTTTGTTGGTGATTTTTGGACCGTTGTCTTTCCAGGTTTCCTTGTTCTTCTTGTTCTTCAGCGAACCGAGATATTGTTCAACCAGAGGCTCGAAGGTTTCTGGGTTGATGTTACCTACGAAGGTGAACACGAAGTTGTTCGGGTCGGCGAAGCGTTCGACGGCCATCTTCAAGCCTTTGGCGTAGTCAACCTTGTCGTAGTCTTCGGCGGTCATGCGCTTGACCAATGGGTGGTTGTCATACATCACCATCATCAAGCTGTCGCGGAAGCTGGTCATCGGGTCGGATTCGGCATTGGCGACCATCGATTTCGCACGGGCGATATTCGATTGGAAGGCTTCGTCATCCATGCGTGGAGCGGTGAAATAGAGATGAACGAGTTGCATCATCGTCTCGATGTCCTTGGCGGAGCAGCTGGCGCTCATGCCTTCGGTGTAGTTGCTGATGCTTGGATAAACGCGGGCTTTCTTGCCGGCCAGCACTTTAGGAAGGTCGATGGCGCTGAAGTTACCCACGCCGCCGAGAGTAAGTATTTCGTTGATGTTCTGCAGTGTGTAAGGGTCGCTCTGGTCCATGACGGAATAGCCACCGAAGCTGTAGGCCGACATGATGATTTCGTCGTCCTTGAAAGTGGTAGGCTTGTAGATGACCTTGACGCCGTTCTTGAGGGTGAGCTCGATGGTGCCGAAGGTGTCGTCGGCTACCTTGCCGATGATGTTACCGCTCTTAGGCAGCTTGGCGATGAGAGGCTCGTTGCTGACGGTCTCGACGTATGGCTCGACTTCAACGGCGTTGGCCTTGTTGAACATGTCAAGCAATTCTTCCTTGGTTGGAAGGGTTTCGCCTTCCTTTTGTGGAGCGGTCAGTGCGATGACGATGTTGTTGTCGGTGATGAGTTCTTTGGCGTATTCGTTGATTGCTTCAACAGGAATGCTTGGCAGCACTTGGTTGAGCAGCATGTATTCGTTCTCAATGCCGAGCAGAGGCTCGTTGTTGAGGAAGTGATAGAGGATAGGATACAGATATGAGCCGGTCTCCTTCTTGTCGCGTTCGTCATATTGGCTTTCAACTGACTTCATCAGGTCGGCCTTGGCGCGTTCGAATTCAGAAGCGGTGAATCCGAATTGGCGCATACGGTTGTTTTCGGCCACGATGGCATTCAAGGCTTCGTCGATTGAGCTGAAATCCTTGGCAACGGCTGAGCTGCTCCAAGCGTCTTTCGTGTCGCTGACGAGGAAGGTGCCGTAGTAGCCTCCACCATAGATGAAAGGAGGATTGGCTTTCTGGGTGAGTTCTTCCAGACGGTTGTTGTACATCATGCCAACCAGTTGGTTCATATAGCCGATGAGCCAGTATTGGATGTCGCCTCTGTATTCTTCCGGAACGACATCGTGCTTATACATGACGTCGATGCTGTAGTTGGTTTCTTCCACGTCGGAGCAGACGCTGACCAGCGGTTCTTCGTTGTCGGCCACCTGGAAACGGGTGCGTTCGGTTGGGTCAACAGGGGCAGGGATGTCTTCGAAGATTGCCTTCAGACGGCCTTCGATTTCATTGACGTCGATGTCGCCAACGATGATGATGCCTTGAAGGTCAGGACGATACCATTTGTGGTAGTAGTCGCGGAGGGCTTGATGGTCGAAGTTGGCAACCACTTGTTCGGTGCCGATAGGCATACGGTAGCCGTAAGGGCTGTTAGGATAGAGTTCGGGCAACATCTTGTCGTAGATGCGCATCTGTGCGGTCTGTCCTTGACGCATCTCTTCAAGGATGACGCCACGTTCCTTCTCGATTTCTTCGTCTTCAAGAGAAACGAAGCTCGACCAGTCGTGAAGCACGAGGATGCACGAGTCGATGAGGCCTGGGTTGGTGGTAGGCACGTTGGTGAGCATATAGACGGTCTGCTCGATGCTGGTCCAGGCGTTCACGTTGGTACCGAATTTCACGCCGTTGCGTTCCATGTAGTTGAGCAGTTCCTTGTCGGGGAAGTTCTCGGTGCCGTTGAAGCACATGTGTTCGAGGAAGTGGGCGAGGCCGCGTTGGTCTTCTTCTTCAAGGATGGAACCGACCTTTTGCGCGATGTAGAAGTTGGCGCGTTGGGCAGGTTTCTCGTTGTGACGGATGTAATAGGTCAATCCGTTCTCGAGTTTGCCTCTTCTGATGTTAGGGTCGAAGGGGCATGGCATGGTCTGTTGGGCGATGCTGGCCGCTGCAAAGGCAGCAATGGCCACGATGGTTAATGCTAATTTCTTCATTGTTTGATATTTTTGTTGTTGAATTGTTTGTCGTTGATTTGCTGATTTGTTTTGGGAGACGCGATAAATCGACGTCTCTACAAACTTTCCATTTTACCACTTTTCACTTTTCACTTTTCACTTTTCGCTTTCCACTTTCCACTTAAAAACTTTCCACTTAAAAACTTTCCACTTAATAAAGGTGTACCACATACTTCTCTTCAAAGTACTCTTCCCTGAACCACTTGCTGATGGTTGCTTTCTTGTGCTTCCAATAGCGTCCCAAAGCATTGAATTCGCCTTCGAGGTCACCGCCTTTCAGGTAGAGGATTCCGCCTGCTTCGATGTCGCCACGGATGCGCAGCTTGTTGCCGGCAAGGTTGGCTATTTCGGGCAATGTCATCACGGCGCGACCGGTAACGAAGTCGAATTTCTCCTTCACTTCTTCGGCGCGTTTGTGCTCGGCTACCACGTTGTCAAGTCCGATGGCATCTTTCACGGCATTCACCACGGTGATTTTCTTTCCCGTCCCGTCGATGAGGTAGAATTCGGTCTGAGGAAACATGATGGCCAAAGGAATTCCGGGGAAACCGCCACCTGTGCCAAGGTCCATGATGCGCATTCCTGGCAGCAACTCCATGTATTTTGCGATGGCCAATGAATGCAAAACATGGTGCTCATAGAAATGCTCCATGTCCTTGCGCGAGATGACATTTATCTTTGAGTTCCAGTCTAAGTATAACTCTTTCAACTGGTTGTACTGCTCTTTCTGTTTGTCGGAAAGCTCAGGGAAGTATTTAAAGATTTGTGTTGTGTCCATAATTCAAAAAATGGCTTCAAAAATAGGGAATTTTCGGTTTGGTTCTGCAGAGTTGTGGTAAATAATGTTATTGTTGCAGAAATAATTTTCTTCACCACTCTCCGTTATTTTTGTAATTTTACCGCTTCAAAACACACCATACAAATGAAGAGATTTCTGCTATCAATATTCGCCTTTCTGCCCATCTTCGCAATGGCGCAACGTATTACTGCTGAACAATATATCGAGACTTACAAGAACGTGGCCATCCGCGAGATGAAGGAACACGGCATACCGGCTTCCATCACCTTGGCGCAAGGTTTGCTGGAGACAGGCTCGGGCAACAGCGCCTTGGCGCGCGAGGCGAAAAACCACTTCGGCATCAAGTGTCACAAGGGCTGGACGGGCGACACCTATTATATGGACGATGACGAGGAGAACGAGTGCTTCCGCAAATACGACAACGTCGATGACTCGTTCCGCGACCATTCGCTTTTCTTGGCAACGCGCTCGCGCTACGCTGCACTGTTCGACTTGGAAATCACTGATTACGAGGGTTGGGCGAAGGGACTGAAAGCCGCTGGCTATGCCACCAACCCGAAATATGCGCAGTTGCTCATCGACCGCATCAACCAGTATGACTTGACGAAATACGACAAGATGGCGCTTGGTCTTCTGGGCGAAGATGACCCTGTTCAGGAACCTGCCATCGTAGCTGTCGTGGAAGAAAATGAGCCTGAAATTGTGGAGATGGCCTATTCTCCTGAGAATCGTAGCGTGTTCGATTTGGTCGATATGACTCCCGATGGCCGTTTCATCTATGTGAACAACGGTGTACGTTTCGTCTTCGCAAAAGAGGGTGAAATCCCTGATTTGATGGCAGCAGAATTTGGAATCAGCTCTGAAGACTTCAACGAATACAATTGCTTGTCGAAACCAAATGAGATGGTGTTCCATAGCGGCGATGTGGTGTATCTCGCACCGCTGAAGAACAAGAACCGTCACGTTAAGACGTATGTGGTTTCGTCAAACGAAACGCTTCGTGATGTGGCGTTGAAGTTTGGCGTAAAACTCAAAAAGCTTCGTAAAATCAATAAGATAGGAACAATAGGCTATCTTGATGAAGGCATGACGATTAAACTGAAATAATCAGTTGTTCAACTCGTCTTTGAGATACTTGGCTGTATAGCTGCGCTCGCACTTGATGATTTCTTCAGGCGTGCCTTCGCAAAGGATTTCGCCACCGCGTGTGCCGCCTTCGGGTCCCATGTCGATGATGTAGTCGGCCATCTTGATGACATCGAGGTTGTGTTCGATAATCAAGACGGTGTTGCCTTTTTCGACGAGTTTGTTGAGCACATTCATCAGCACCTTGATGTCTTCGAAATGCAAGCCCGTGGTAGGTTCGTCCAAAACGTAAAGCGTCTTTCCCGTGTCGTGTCGCGAAAGCTCGGCGGCCAGTTTGACGCGTTGCGCTTCGCCGCCCGATATGGTGGTTGAGGCTTGCCCTAAGGTAAGATAACCTAAACCGACATCTTGCAATGATTTGATTTTCTGAATGATACTTGGAATATTCTCGAAAAACTCAACGGCTTCGTTGATGGTCATATCGAGCACGTCGTTGATGGACTTGCCTTTGTAGCGCACTTCCAAGGTCTCGCGGTTGTAGCGTTTGCCTTGGCATTCGTCGCACACCACATTGACATTGGGCAGGAAATTCATCTCGATGACTTTCAACCCGGCGCCTTTGCAGGCTTCGCAGCGACCGCCTTTCACGTTGAACGAGAATCGTCCCGACTTGTAGTTCCTGATTTTCGATTCTGGCAACTCGCCAAACAGCTTCCTGATTTCATCGAAAACCTTAGTGTAAGTTGCTGGGTTTGAACGCGGTGTGCGTCCGATAGGTGCCTGGTCGATTTCAATGATCTTGTCGATGTTTTCCAACCCTTCGATGGCTTCGTAGGCCAAAGGCTCCTTCACCGAACGGTAGAATTTCTGGCAAAGGATAGGGGAGAGGGTTTCATTGATGAGACTTGATTTTCCGGAACCTGAAACACCTGTCACACAAATCATTACGCCAAGCGGAAGTTTGAGATTGACATGCTTCAGGTTGTGTCCCGTGGCACCTTTCAGCAACAGATAGTTGCCTTCAGTGGGCTTGCGTCGTTCTTTGGGAACTTCGATTTGTCGTGTCCCGTTGAGGTATTCGCAGGTGATGGAATGACCGTTTCTTACTTCGTCAGGTTTTCCGGCAAACACCACTTCGCCTCCGTGACGACCTGCGCCTGGACCAATATCGACCAGATAGTCGGCATTGAGCATGGTGTCTTTGTCGTGTTCCACAACGATGACCGAGTTGCCGATGTCGCGTAACTCTTTCAGCGACTCGATGAGTTTGTGGTTGTCGCGTTGGTGCAGACCGATGCTGGGTTCGTCAAGGATATAAAGCACGCCAGTAAGTTGCGAACCAATTTGCGTGGCTAATCGGATGCGTTGCGCTTCGCCGCCAGAGAGTGATGCCGAAGGCCGATTCATGTTGAGGTAGTCGATGCCGATGTCCAATAGGAAATTGACGCGTTTCTCAATCTCTCGCAGAATCTCTTTTGCGATACCGAATTGTCTTTCAGTGAGTTTTGAAGGAAGTGATGTTATCCATTGCCGCAGGCTGAGGGTGTCCATCTCGGCCACCTCGGCGATGTTTTTCCCGTCGATGCGGAAGAATTGTGCTTCTTTTTTCAGCCTTGAGCCTCCGCAAACAGGGCATTTGACGTGGTTCATGAACGAACTGGCCCAACGGGTGATGGAAGCGGGAGCGTCTTCGGTGTTTTGCTCTTCGATGAAGTTGACGATGCCTTCGAAGTTGATTCTTATTTTCGATGTTACGCCGAGCGATTCGTGGTTCACCTCGAAGGTCTCGTTGGTGCCATACATGATGACATCCAAGGCCTCGTCGGAGATGTCTTTCATGGGCGTATCGAGGGTGTAACCGTATTTCAATCCGATGGCTTCCAGTTCTTTGAAGATCCAGCTGCCGCTTTTGTATTCACCAGCAGGAGCCAGTCCTCCTTTCTTGATGCTCAGGTTGGGATTCGGGATGAGCTTCTCTTTGTCAACGATGGTGATTTCACCCAAACCGTTGCATTTTGGACATGCGCCGTAGGGTGAGTTGAACGAGAAAGTGTTTGGCTCGGGGTCTTCGTAGGAAAGCCCTGTAGAGGGACACATGAGCAGACGACTGAAATATCTGACCTGCTGGCTGTCGTTGTCGAGCACCATGAGCAGGCCTTTGCCATAGCGAAATGCGGTCTGCACCGATTTCTTCACGCGGGTGGCAATGTCGCCCTTCACTTCAATTCGGTCAACGACGATTTCAATGTCGTGGGTCTTATAGCGGTCGAGCATCATGCCATATTCCAATTCGCGCAGCTCGCCGTCAACACGGACTTTGGTGAATCCGGCTTGGCGGATGTGGTCGAACAATTCGCGATAATGACCTTTGCGCCCGCGGACTGATGGTGCCAAAATATTGATTCGCTTTCCGTTGAAGTCGTTGAGAATCAAATCGGTGATTTGCTCTTCGGTGTAGCGCACCATCTTTTCGCCCGTGTTGTAGGAATAGGCTTCGCCGATGCGTGCATAGAGCAGACGTAGGAAGTCGTAAATCTCGGTGATGGTGCCGACAGTAGAACGTGGATTTTTGTTGACGGACTTTTGTTCGATGGAAATGACAGGACTCAGACCGGTAATCTTATCAACGTCAGGACGTTGCATGTTGCCGATGAACTGACGAGCGTAGGCCGAAAAGCTTTCCATGTAACGGCGCTGGCCTTCTGCATAAATGGTGTCGAAAGCCAACGACGACTTGCCACTGCCGCTAATGCCCGTGACGACCACCAAGGCATTGCGCGGAATGGATAAGTCGATGTTTTTTAGGTTGTTTTCCCTTGCTCCTAAAATCTCAAGGGTCTTGTCTTCACAAAATTCGTTCATCCCTCAGTGTCCTTGCAATTTGCTTATCTTGTTTCGCTGTTGTGTGTCTTAGCGTATTTTCCTGTCGGAATCTTTATCTCGTAACTGTTTCCAGTCGAGATGGTTAAGGTCTTTGAGCGTAGCCAAGGGTTGAAATATTTCAGCATCTTGTAGTTCGTGCCATGGTCGAAGGCAAACTGAGTCATGTCCGTAATGGATTCGGTGACGGTGATGGTCTTGCATTCAAATGGACGGTACCAACCGTTGTCGCTAATTTGGAATCCATATTTCTCAGGGTTTTCGGTGATGCATTTGAGGGCAAGAATGCGAAAAACGTACCTTTGCGTTTCTTCAGGAAGCAGCATGTCGTAATACGAACTGACGAACTGCTCGTTCATGGTTTTGGTGATGCGTCCTTTCCCGCAGTTGAAAGCGGCCGCGGCCGATGTCCAACTACCGAATTCCCGATAGGAGTTCTTGATGAACCTGCAGGCAGCAGCGGTCTCTAATTCAACGTTGTAGCGCATATCGACTTCCTTGTCGATTTCCAAGCCGTATTCTTTTCCGGTGCTTTCGATGAATTGCCAGAAACCGACGGCTTTGGCTGACGAAACAGCGTTGGTAAGGGCGCTTTCGGCCATGCAGAGGTATTTGAAGTCGTCGGGCAAACCGTTTTTCTCCATGATAGGCTCGATGACGGGGAACCAGCGTGTGCTTCGCTTTAGCAACAGCAACGTGCTGGAATGAAGGTACGAGTTGGTCAGAATTTCGCGTTCGAGGCGCTCGCGGACATAGAACAAGTCCAACGGCACTTCTTCGCCGCAAAATGTCAGCGACTCAGGCAACTCGATGTCGTGCGTCGGATGGTCGATTTTGTCAAACGAAAGGTATTCGTGGTCGGTGCCTTCGTAGCTTTCCATCTCGCTGTTGCTTGATTTCTGTGCTGCACACAAGGTAATGGCTGCTGTTCCACCTATTAATAATAGGGCCAGACAGATGGTCAGTATGATGTTTCTAGTTCTCATTGAAATGGGGTGACAAAGTCTTTGAAGAATGGCGAAATCTTATCTTTTTCAGAAAGGATGGGGTCTTCGATGTTCCAGTTGACATTAAGGTCGGGGTCGTTCCAGCGCAGGCTGCCTTCTGAGGCTTTGTTATATACGTTGGTGCATTTGTAGGTGAAGACTGAATTGTCTTCGAGACATACAAAACCATGGGCAAAGCCTTCTGGAATCCAATACATAAACTTGTTTTCTTCGGTTAGCACTACCGATTCCCATTGACCATAGGTTGGGGAGTCCTTGCGCAAATCGACGGCAACATCCATCACGGCACCTTTCACAACACGCACCAGCTTGCCTTGCGCATAAGGCGGCTTTTGGAAATGTAGGCCGCGCAAGACACCTTTCATCGACTTCGACTCGTTGTCTTGAACGAAATCCATATCAAGTCCCATCTTGGCGAAACGCTCTTTGTTGTAGCTTTCGAAGAAATAGCCTCTATCATCAAAAAAAACATCGGGTTTGATGACGAACAGGTCTTTTATTTTTGTTTCAATGATTTCCATGAATAATCAATCTGGTAGAGACGCGATTCATCGCGTCTCTTAATTAATTAAAGGTGAACACATTCGTTATAGGCGGCAGCAGCGGCTTCCATGATGCCTTCCGACATGGTCGGGTGGGGGAATACGGCATGGATGATGTCTTCGCCCTTGGCACCGAGTTCACGGCACAACACAGCGGCAGCCACCATTTCGGTGACATTGTCACCCACCATGTGACAGCCCAACCAATCGCCAGTCTTGGCATCGAACACGACCTTGATGAAACCGTCGCGGTTGCCGGCAGCAGTAGCCTTCCCTGAAGCGGTGTATGGGAACTTGCCAATCTTCACTTCGTAGCCGGCAGCGATGGCTTTGGCTTCGCTCAGACCGACAGATGCAATTTCAGGAGTGGTGTAGGTGCAGCCTGGAATGTTGGCGTAGTTCAGTGGTTTAGGATTCAGTCCGCAGAGTTTCTCCACGCAAATGGTAGCTTCGTGGTCGGCCTTGTGGGCCAATGCGGGTCCGTGAACGATGTCACCGATGGCGTAAATGCCTTCGACATTGGTGCGATAGTATTCGTCCACATTGATTTTGCCTCTCTCGGTGCTGATGCCGAGTTCTTCAAGACCGAGGTTGTCGATGTTGGTCTGTACGCCAACGGCTGACAAAACGATGTCGGCTTCAACGGTCTTTTCACCCTTCTTGGTCATGATAGTGCAAATGCATTTCTCGCCCGTGGTATCCACATTGGTGACCGAAGCTTCGGTCATCACGGTCATTTTCAGCTTCTTGAACGAGCGTTCCACTTGTTTCGACACTTCTTCGTCTTCGTTCGGAACCACGTTGGGAAGGAATTCCACCAAAGTGACCTTCACGCCCATCGAGGTGAAGAAGAATGCGAACTCAGAGCCGATGGCGCCTGAACCGACAACCACCATGCTTTCTGGCAGCTTGTCGAGAACCAATGCCTGACGGTAGCCGATGATTTTCTTGCCATCAATAGGCAGGGCAGGGAGTTGACGCACACGCGAACCTGTTGCCAAAATGATGTGGTCGGCTTCGTGCAGTGTGACGTTACCTTCGGCATCGGTCACTTCAACTTGCTTGATGGCTGTGAGTTTGCCATAGCCGGCGATGATTTCCACATTGTTCTTGCTGAGCAGATATTGAACGCCTTTGCTCATGGTTTCGGCCACGCCGCGGCTGCGGGCTACGATGGCTTCCATGTCGGGCTTCACTTCGCCTTCCACCTTGATGCCATAGCTCTCCGCGTGTTTCATATAATTATATACGGCTGCGCTCTTCAGCAAAGCCTTGGTGGGAATGCAACCCCAGTTGAGGCAGATGCCACCAACTTCGGCTTTTTCTACCACTGCCACTTTTTTACCTAATTGTGATGCTCTGATGGCAGCCACATATCCGCCAGGACCGCTGCCGATAACTATTACGTCGTATTTCATTGTTGTATGTTTTGTTGATTATTTTCAAGATTGTCAAGGTCGTCGGGCGAAGCCGGATCGTCTTTCCGCTGGCTTACCTTTTTAATTATATAAGCCAACAGCGCCCAGAGCACAAAGAATGCCACTACGCTGATTATCCATATTGCCGCCAACTGAACCATGATTTCGATGAATTTTATTGCGCTGCAAAGGTAATAAAAGTGTTTTGATTGGTGATACGTTTGCCAAAGGAAACCTAATTGCGAGTGAAAATCCATAATGTTTTGCGAAATTGATTGTCTATGACCAAAATTTTTCAAAAAATAATGCTTTATTAAAATCAACTAAATCAGTTGATTGTAAATTGTATTGAAAAATAATTGAAAAAAAACTCAAAAAACGCTTGCCAGTAATGAAAAAGGTTGTACTTTTGCACTCGCAAAGCAAAGCAATAGAGTTCTTTTTCAAGGCTGGTCCGGTAGTTCAGCTTGGTTAGAATGCCTGCCTGTCACGCAGGAGGTCGCGAGTTCGAGTCTCGTCCGGACCGCTCTTACAGAGCAACCCCAATCGGGTTGCTTTTTTTATAGGTTTTTGTAACGTTATGTCATTCATCGATGAAATCAACAGGCGGAGGACCTTCGCCATCGTAAGCCACCCCGATGCGGGTAAGACAACTTTGACCGAAAAACTGCTGCTTTATGGCGGTGCCATTCAAGTGGCAGGAGCAGTGAAGTCCAACAAGATAAAGAAAACAGCCACTTCCGACTGGATGGAAATCGAGCGTCAACGTGGCATCTCGGTAGCTACCTCTGTCATGGGCTTCGAATATAAGGACACGAAAATCAACATCCTTGACACGCCAGGCCACAAGGACTTTGCAGAAGACACATTCCGCACCTTGACTGCCGTTGACAGCGTTATCGTTGTCATCGACTCGGCTAAGGGCGTAGAGTCGCAAACCGAGAAACTGGTTGAGGTATGTCGCATGCGCAACACGCCTATCATTGTCTTCATCAACAAAATGGACCGCCCGGGAAAGGATCCTTTCGAATTGCTCGATGAGATTGAGCAGAAACTTGGCTTGACGCTTACCCCGCTGAGTTGGCCTATCAATAGCGGCCCGAAGTTTAAGGGCGTCTATAGCATCTACGACAAGAGCCTTTATCTCTTCAATTCCGACAAGCAGCACATCACCGAAGGCATCGCTATCGATGACCTCGCCGACCCGCGTCTCGACCAGATGATAGGCGAGGATGTCGAGACTTTGCGCGCCGAAACTGAGTTGGTGCAAGGCGTATATAATAGGTTCGCGCGCGAGGATTACCTCAATGGCGACGTTTGCCCTGTGTTTTTTGGCTCGGCCTTGAATAACTTCGGTGTCAAGGAATTGCTTGATTGCTTTATCCAGATTGCTCCAACGCCTATCGGCCGTGATACGGAGGAACGCCGCATTGAGCCTGACGAGGAAAAATTTACGGGTTTCGTCTTCAAGATTCACGCCAACATGGACCCGAACCACCGCGACCGTATCGCTTTCGTGCGCGTGGTCTCCGGACGTTTTGAACGCAACAAGAACTATTTCCATGTGCGCCAAGGTCGTGAACTGAAGTTCTCGAATCCAACGGCTTTCATGGCACAGAAGAAGTCGGTGCTCGACGAAGCCTATCCTGGCGACATCGTCGGTCTGTACGATGCTGGCAATTTCAAGATTGGCGATACACTTACCGAAGGCGAAATCTTGAATTACAAAGGCATTCCGAGTTTCTCGCCCGAGCAATTCCGCTATGTCGAAAATGCCGACCCGATGAAGGCAAAGCAGTTGGCCAAAGGTTTGGAACAGTTGACGGACGAAGGTGTAGCTCAGCTGTTTACGGGAAAAATGACGGGAAGAAAAATCATTGGAACCGTTGGCGAATTGCAGTTTGAAGTCATTCAATACCGTTTGCTGCACGAATACAATGCAAGTTGCCGCTACGAACCGATTTCACTCTACAAAACGGCTTGGATTACAAGTGATAACGAAGCGCAACTCAATGATTTCAAGACGCGTAAGTCGTTGAATCTGGCAGAAGACAAGGACGGACGAGATGTGTTTTTGGCCGAATCGCCATATGCTTTGCAGATTGCGCAAGAAAAATATCCCGATATTGAGTTCCATTTCACTTCGGAGTTTTAATATGGTCATATATACAAAAACACAGCTAATCAAGAATCTCGACCGAGTAGAAGGCTATCTCTCAAGCACTTCTGAGGAGCTTTATGACACTATGGCTCAGTATATTGCGAGAGGGCGGGTGTTTGTCTCTTATATTGTGGACGGTAGCTATCATTTCGCTCCAAGTAGATTCGTAGGGTATAAAGACAATACGCTAGTAAGGCATCAAAACAACGATGAAAAGGATGGTAGGATAACTACCCCTGCGATATCAAAGATATTAGGTCCTAGAAAATTTGATTCAGAACTTGAAGATGAATATCTTAAGTATTGTGACTGGTTAGGTGTAACAGCAGCTAATCAAAAGAGAACTTATTGGCTGTTGGATCAGGATATTCTTGGTGAGTTAACATCGGAACCGTTTATAGAAGGTGGCTACATTATGAGATATCACCTTGTCCGTGAACGTAATCGTAAAGTAGTTAAAGAAGCCAAACGTTTATTCAGGTTAGCACATGATGGTAAACTGTTTTGTGAAGTATGTGGTTTTGACTTTAGCGAAAAATATGGAAGAATCGGAGACGGTTTTATTGAAGCCCATCATATTGTTGAGCTCTCTAAAACTAATGGTGAGTCCGAAATAAAACCGTCAGATTTCACAATGGTCTGTTCGAACTGCCATTCAATGCTACATAGAGGGGAATTAACTGTTTCGAAACTGAGAGATCAGCTTAAATAAACATATCCCATGCACATCTCCCGCACTTTGCATAGTGATATAGTATAGTCTGTTCAAATGACTTGTTTGTGTATGTGATTTCCGATAATGAAATGTTCGTTAATGTTGATGGTACTGACTATAAAGCCAAACCTCAAAATGAAAGACCTGATTGTGTTGGGTGTGATTTTGTGAAGAAATTCAGTAAAGTTAGTAAACACGAATGACCATAAATTATTCATAAATTGATTCATAAATTATTATTTTTGATAATTCGTGTCCAATTCATGGGAATTCTTGTTCAAGAAAAGAAATATTTCCTACTTTTGCGTTGATAAACAGTTCAACATTTCAACAATCAACAATTAAACATCATTGTTATGGGATTATTCAAAGAATTCAAAGAGTTTGCCGTTAAAGGCAACGTTATGGACATGGCTATTGGTGTCGTCATCGGTGGTGCATTCGGTAAAATCGTCACCTCGCTGGTGTCGGATCTCATCATGCCATTGATTGGCGCTGCCACAGGTGGCCTCAACTTCACCGATTGGAAATGGGTCGTCAGACCAGAGGTGGCCGAACAAGTCAACGAGGCTGGCGAAGTCATCCAACAAGCTGTTCCCGCTCTGACGCTCAATTATGGTAACTTCCTGCAAGTCATTTTCGATTTCCTCATCATTGCTTTCTCTATCTTCTTGGTAGTTAAGGGTATCAACAACATGAAGGCCAAGTTCGAAAAGCCAGCCGAACCTGAAGCACCTGCAGCTCCAGCCGGCCCAACCCAAGAGGAACTCCTCGCTGAAATCCGCGACCTGCTGAAGAACAAGTAATCGTTCCTAACGGATTGAAAATAATAGGATGTGCCATTTTGTTTGGCGCATCCTATTTTTGGTTTTTCAAAAGGGAACTATATGCCTGATGTCACAAAAAGCATTTACTGCTTCCCTAACAGCGTCAAAAAAAATGGATTCTATTGACAAAAACACAAAAAATCTTCCAAAGAACAGACGCATCGCGTCATTGCGAGGAGGAACGACGAAGCAATCTAGACGAGGGTTCTATAATACTCCTTGTCTAGATTGCTTCACTACGTTCGCAATGACGCAACGCGGCAGTCCGCCTACCGGACAACAAACCTTCCAAAGAACAGACGCATCGCGTCATTGCGAGGAGGAACGACGAAGCAATCTAGACGGGGGTTCTATAACGCAGTCCGCCTACCGGACAATTGATTGATGGCAAAGTGTTTTTATTGTTTTTGTCTGGGCCGACAAGTATATAAATGCCTTTCAAAAAAAGCCTATGTCATACCGACGAAGGAAGGTATCTATAGGCTTTATGATTAGGTGAAACAAATAACCATAGATTTCTTCCCTACGGTCGAAATGACATTGTTATTTGTTTCACCTAAGTCAAAACAGACTCTTAGCTTATATGCATCATGGCTTTGGACATGTGTTTGAGGAGGAGAGAGCAAATCTCTGAGGTTGGCTTATTTTGCATTATTGGGGTGTAAACCATAATCAAAAAGGGTCAGAAATCGAGTTTCCTTTCCACCGAAATCATCCCAAGATACACGCTGTTGCTGATGTCGGTGTCGTCGGAGGTTCGGAAAGCCATGTAAACATGAAAGTCGCCATAGATTATCCTGTCAAACACAGGGCTGAACACTCCGTCTTTTCGCGATGCA
>CALBNP010000118.1 GCA_937896505.1 uncultured Bacteroidales bacterium
TTTTTATCCATTTATTTTGATGACTTTTCTATTCTTCTTAATTCCGCCAACGGGTCTGGGGCAATTATTGGACTGATATTTTCACTTTGGAAGACGAAGTCGAAATTGATGGCCTGACCTACCGTGAAGTGCAATACGACCATTTGGGAAACGGGAATGTGCATACATACGGCTATATGAGGGAAGAGGATAAGCGGGTTTATTTTCGCAATGGACCGCAAGACTCTGATTTTCTCATGTACGATTTTAATTTGCAGCTTGGCGATTCCATAGTGGAATTTGATTATGGTGATTATGCTGAATACCTGATAGTCACTGCTATTTGGGAAAACGAGTTTGATCAGCGCAACATTTATGTGCTTGGTTACGATTTTTATTTTGAACCTTATCCTTATCCAGGGGATTATCATGGCCTTGATGTTTGGTATGAAGGCATAGGAAGCGATCGTGGTGTTGTATACAGATATCAAGGTTTGTTGGGAAGTGATGAAAGACTGCTTTGCTATCATGAAGACTATGACTTGATTTATGGCGGCGGCAATTGTAACCAAAGCAACTTGTCGGTTGAGGAAAACGAAGACGAAATTGAAGATTTAGTGTTCCCGAATCCGACAACAGGCGTGCTGAACATTGCAATGAAAGACTTTCGGAATGTGGAGCTTTTCAACAGCATGGGCCAGTGCGTGCTGCAAAGCCATGAAACGCTTCTCAATTTGAACAATCTTCCGGCAGGTGTCTATTTCCTGAAACTTACCGACAATCAAGGTGCTGCCAGAATGCAGAGTGTGGTGAAGAAATGAAACATCACTTTTACACCCATCACCCATAACCCATAACCATTCATCCATCACCCCTTAAAATCCTGCCAGTTCCATAGTAACCGTAGGAATCAGCAGCAGGGCGCCGATGACAATCAGCACGAGGATGAATTTCCAGATGAATTTCACCCACTTCTCCCAAGGGATACGCGCCACGCCAAGGGTAGCAATCAGCACGCCCGAAGTCGGAGTAATCATGTTGGTGAAGCCGTCGCCAAACTGGAACGCCATCACCGTCGATTGGCGCGAAATCCCAATCAAATCGCTGAAAGGCGCCATGATAGGCATGGTGATGGCCGCCTTTGCCGAACCTGACGGAATGACGACATTAATCAGTGTCTGAATGCCATACATGATTTCGACGGAGACGATTTCTCCCGCATTGTGCATCGATTTTGAAAGGCCGTAAAGAATAGTGTCGATAATGCCACCGTCTTGCAAAATAATGACGATGCCGCCCGCCAAACCCACGATGACCGCTGCCGAAAGGATGTCGCCCATGCCTTCTACGAAAAGCTTGGCAATGTCGCTTGCACTCTTGTCAATCGAAAGACCGCTGGCAATGCCCATGAACAGGAACAGCGAAGCGATTTCCATAATGTACCAGTCATAGCCCAACACGCCGACAATCAGATAATAGACCGTTCCGAAAAGCATGGTCAGGATAAAATAATGCACCGACTTGCGCAAGGCAAAGAAGCCCAAGACCGCAAACACGGCCGCACCGATAGGCAAAAGGCATAAAGTGGCAGAATTATTCCCGATTTTCAGCGTCGAAGTAGGGTAGAGGATGGCAAACACAATCAGCACGATGGCGATGAAACCAGACACGAACCAGGCCTTTTTCGGGGTGTAGTAAGTGATTTCCTCTGCATTTTGACCGCCTAAGTTGCGCCAATAGGCATCGTCCTCATACATGATGGAGGATTTGGGATTTTTCTTCACGCGATTGGCATAAATCAGCACGAAGACAATGCCCACGATGGTCAGTATGACCCAACAGACGGCACGATAGCCAATGCCCGTGAAAAGCGGAATGCCGGCAATGCCTTGCGCAATGCCAATGGTGAACGGATTGAGCATGGCACCCGAAAAACCAATGTGCGCCGCCACATAAACCATGCACACGCCGACAATGCTGTCGTAGCCCATGGAAATGGCCAAAGGAATGACAATCAAGGTGAAAGCTATCGTCTCTTCGCTCATGCCAAACACCGAGCCGAACAGACTGAAAAGAATCATCACCAGCACGATAATGATGTTGTTCACTCCGATTTTGCGGAAAAAACTGTTCTTTTCCAAGCGTTTGGTGAAGCGCAAGAAGGCATAGATGCCCGTGTCGATGGCGCGGCTCTTATTCATAATCCAGAACGCACCGCCGATAATCAAAATAAACACAATGATATTGCTCTGCTTGACAAAACCCTTGAACAAGGCCGAAAACACTTGCCACGTCTGCGGCTCGGCCTGGAAATCGGCAGCAACCTCTTGGGGCAGTTGGTCTTGGTAGTAAAAGGTCATTTGACTTTCGCCATTCGCTTGCGTCTCTACATATTTTCCTGGCGGAATAATCCAAGTCATCACGGCTGCGATGACAATGATGAAGAACACGATGACGAAGGTATGTGGTACTTTGCGCTTTTTCATGAGTCGTAGGATTAAAAAACCGTACAAAATTAGAAAAATGCTTTGAAAGACAGGCGGACGATGATTATTTTGAACCGCTGATTTTGTGGATTACGCTGATTTTTAATAAACTACAGATTTTACGGATTTTTACAGATGAATTTTAAATTGGATTGGACGGACAGAAATTATTGATTCATTTGTGGCAATTTGAGTTTTTATATATTTTTGCGCCATAGTAGTTTCCAAATGAAGAAAACGGAAAACATAAAAGCATACTTCTTTTTTGATGAAGCTGGTGACACGCAAATTTTAGGACGCAAGGGCATAAACCTTATAGAGAAAGGTGTCGCAAGCAAGACTTTTATGGTCGGTTATCTTGAAACAACAGATCAAAAAGGGTTGAGTATGGCCATTAGGGAGTTGCATGAGAAAATAAAATGCGATGATTATTTAGCCGAAATTCCATCCATGGCAAGCACGAACAAGGCTTTCCATGTCAATAAGGATTGCGCCGAAGTACGCTCGGAAGTGTTCAAGCTGCTCAAGACACTTGATTTCAAGTTCTTCTGCATCGTAGCAAGAAAAAAAGAAGACCTCTTTCGCAAGAAATTCGATTTGAAAGACAGTGAATTATACAAGTATCTGGTCGCAAAACTGTTGGAAAACAGGTTGCACATGTATTCCGAAATTGACTGCTATTTCTCTGCCATGGGCAATGTCGTCCGGCAGGAGACCATGCAGGAAGCCATCAGCAACGCTATACAATCTTTCGAAGGAAAATGGAACACGGAAATCAAGGCGAACATTCGCGTTTTCATTCAGCAAAACAGCGAAATGCCATTGCTGCAAGCCGCCGATTACGTTCTGTGGACTGTTCAAAGAGCCTACGAAAGAAAAGATTTCAGATATTACAACTTTTTGAAAGACAAAATCTTACTTATTCAAGACATTTTCGATACGGAGAAATACCCCAACACCTATTACACGCCTAATTATCCGTTAGAGGCAAAAAAAATAGATCCTGTGTAAGACTAGGTTCCGTTAGAAACGCATGGCATGAGGCCCACTTTCATCATACGAGGATCTGCTGCAAAAATACACATTTTTTTTAATGCAAAAGGAAAATGCTGATTTTTTTGAAATATTGGATTTAATGGATTGATTTCTTTTCAAACCGCTGATTGCACTGATTGTCATTAAACTACAGATTTTACGGATTTTTACAGATAAAATTTGAATGCGCCCTTTCGACAAGCCGCTGTGGGCTAATCGTCCCAAAAACTCTTTCAACTCTGTAGCAGGCATCGGCTTGACGATGACTGTTGTCGGGCGACCGATGAGGCGCATCGACATAGATTTAAATAAGCGGAAAGAAAAGATTTGTGAAAAATTTGTGTCAGATTTGTTTCCCTTTAGAAATTTACTCTACAATTTACTTTCCCTCGCAGCATCTTAACGCAATTCTGAAAGAACAATGAGAATAATTCCTATTTTTGCGCCCAAATCAAACATTCTCAACATGCAGAAAATATTTATCGTTTTATCTCTGGCTGCCTTTGTCTTGTTCGGCATGCCAGCAAAGTCTCAGGAAAAGAAATTCTTCACCCCTGAAGACGCTTCCTACAACAACCGCGCAGTGTATGCCAAACGCCCGAACCAACTGAAATGGGTCGGCAATTCGAACAACTACATGAAGGTGGATGGCCAGGAAATCAAGATGTTCACTGCCAAAGGCAAGGAGAGCACCCTGCTCACCCTCGACCAACTCAACGGCTATGCCAACCAAGCAGGTATCGACAGCTTGCGCCGTTTACCACAAATCACCTGGACGGATTCCGACCATGCCTATTTCTACGCTTTGGGTAAATCGGGCATCGCCCTCAATGCCTTGGACTTGAAGAAAGGTATTGTCAAGCAAGTGGCTTCGGTTCCACAAGAATCAGAAAACCAGACCATTTGTGAAGCTACCATGAATGTGGCCTATACCATCGGCAACGACCTCTTTGTGGCCAATGGCGACAAGCAGATTCAAATCACCAAAAACGCTGAGCATGTGGTGGCTGGACAAAGCGTCCACCGCAACGAGTTCGCCATCGAAGGCGGCATTTTCTGGTCGCCCGACGGCAGCCAGCTGGCATATTACTCGATGGACGAGAGCATGGTCACCGACTATCCTTTGGTTGACATCACCGAGCGCATCGCTACCGAGACGCCCATCAAATATCCAATGGCAGGCATGACAAGCCATCATGTGACCTTGCACATTTATAGCATGGCTACGGGCAAGGAAATCATCGTAAACACGGGCGAACCGGCCGAGCAATATCTCACCGCCATCACTTGGAATCCCGACAACAAGCGTGTCTATATCGGTGTGCTGAATCGCGGTCAGAACGACTTGAAGTTCAACGAATACAGTGCCGAAAATGGCGAATTCATCCAGACCATCTTTGAAGACAAGGACGACCAATTTGTCGAGCCGACAGGTCCGGCCTACTTCCTGCCTGGCAACGCCGACCAATTCATTTGGAAAGCCCAGCGCGACGGTTTCTACCACCTTTATCTTTATAGCATCAGCAAAAAGACCGTCAAGCAACTGACCAAAGGCGATTTCGTCGTCACCGATTTCTGCGGTTTTTCGAATGATGGCAAGAACATTTACTACCGCTCAACCGAAGTCAGTCCTTTGGAACGCCACTTCTATGTGCAGAACCTCAAGAGCGGCAAAATCACCAAGATAACTAAAGAACACGGCACGCACAATGTCACGCCATCCGCCGACGGCAAGTATTTCCTCGATGCTTACACCAGCACGGATGTACCGTTCAATGTCGATTTGCAGGATGCTAACGGCAAATTCGTGAAACGCATCCATGAAGCCGAAAATCCTATCAAGGATTACAATATCGGAACGACTGAAATTGGCACCTTGAAGAGCGAAGACGGACAGACGCTTTACACCTGCCTCATCAAGCCTTACAACTTCGACGCTTCGAAGAAATATCCTGTCATCGTTTATGTCTATGGCGGTCCTCACGCCCAGCTGATTACCGATGAATGGTTGGCAGGTGCCGGCATTTATCTGAATTATCTCGCTCAGGAAGGTTTTGTCGTCTTCACACTCGATAACCGCGGTTCCGCCGATCGTGGCGAAGCCTTCGAGCAGTGCATCCACCGTCAGTGCGGACAACTCGAAATGCGCGACCAGATGGTGGGCATCGAATATCTGAAGACCTTGCCTTTCGTTGATGCCGACCGCATCGGCAGCGATGGCTGGAGCTATGGCGGATTCATGTCAACCTCGCTGAAAATCAATCATCCGGAAGTGTTCAAGGTCTCTGTTGCCGGCGGTCCTGTCCTGGATTGGAAATACTACGAAATCATGTATGGTGAACGCTATATGGACACCCCACAGGAAAACCCTGAAGGTTACGAACTGACCAGCCTCGAAAACAAGACCGACAAGCTGGAAGGCAAGCTCCTGATGATTCACTGCACCACCGACCCCGTCGTCATGTGGCAGCACAGTCTTGTCTTTGTCGAGAACTGCATCCACAACGGCAAACAACTCGATTATTTCGTCTATCCTGGCCACGACCACAACGTGCAAGGCCCCGACAGAGCGCACCTCATCACAAAGATTACGCAATACTTCAAGGATAATCTTTGATTTCGCTTAGGCAAAGTCGTTTACTCAAAAAGTGCCAAAATGTCATGTTTTGGCACTTTTTCAGTTTTGGCACAGAATGTGTCGTACCTTTACGTCCTCAATCGGAAAAGACTGCTTCGGTTCTGTTCGACAGTCAAACAAAGCTGTTTCGACTCTGCTCAACAGCCGCTTAGCAGCCAAACAAATCAACAATTAAACAAATCAACAAATTAACAATAAACACAAAATCAATTATGGCAAACTTATCAATCAAACCATTGGCTGACCGCGTGGTCATCGAACCAGCCGCCGCCGAACAGAAGACAGCAAGTGGAATCATCATCCCCGATACCGCTAAAGAAAAACCACAACAAGGCATCGTCGTGGCTGTTGGTCCTGGCACCAAAGACAACACCATGACTCTCAAAATCGGCGACAAGGTCATCTATGGCAAGTATGCAGGCACCGAGTTCCACCTCGACGGCAAGGATTATATGATCATGCGCGAAAGCGACGTCATTGCAATCATCTAAAGGGACGAGTGGACAATTAGACGAGTGGACAAATCCTTTTAGGTCAAATAGTCAAATAGTCCCCCAGTCCCTAAGTCACAAAGTCAAATAGTCCCCCAGTCAACAAAATCAACAACAAAACAAATCAATAATACAACATACATCATGGCAAAAGACATTCTTTTCAATATCGAATCACGCGACGGCCTGAAGAAAGGCGTCGATGCATTGTCAAACGCAGTTAAGGTGACTCTTGGTCCTAAAGGCCGCAACGTGGTCATCGAAAAGTCGTATGGCGCTCCTCACATCACCAAGGACGGCGTTACCGTAGCTAAGGAAATCGAATTGCTCGACCCAGTCGAAAACATGGGCGCACAACTCGTCAAGGAAGTGGCTTCGAAGACCAACGACCTTGCTGGCGATGGTACCACCACCGCTACCGTGTTGGCTCAATCAATCGTGGCAACAGGCCTGAAGAACGTCACCGCTGGCGCTAATCCTCTCGACCTGAAACGTGGTATCGACAAGGCCGTGAAGACCGTCGTCAATTCCCTCAAAGGCATGGCCGTTCAAGTGGATGGCGACAACGAGAAAATCAAGCAAGTGGCTACCATCTCAGCCAACAACGACGCTACCATCGGCGGCCTCATCGCCGAAGCTATGGGCAAGGTGAAGCAAGAAGGCGTCATCACCGTCGAAGACGCTAAGGGCATCAACACCTACGTCGATGTCGTTGAAGGTATGCAGTTCGACCGTGGCTACATCTCACCTTATTTCGTGACCAACACCGAGAAGATGGAAGCCGTCTATGAGAATCCATTCATCCTCATCTACGACAAGAAGATTTCCGTCATGAAGGATCTTCTTCCTGTGCTCGAACAGACCCTGCAAACCGGTCGCGCCCTCATCATCATCGCTGAAGACATCGATGGTGAAGCCCTTGCTACCTTGGTCGTCAACCGTCTGCGTGGCTCGCTGAAAGTGGCTGCCGTTAAGGCTCCTGGCTTCGGCGACAGAAGAAAAGAAATGCTGGAAGACATCGCCATCCTCACTGGTGGTACTGTCATCAGCGAAGAAAAGGGCTACAAGCTCGAAGATGCCAACATCCAAATGCTGGGTCAAGCCGATAAGGTCAGCATCAACAAGGACAACACCACCATCGTGAATGGTCACGGCGACAAGGACACCATCGCTGCCCGTGCTGCACAAATCAAGGCCCAGATTGCCACCACCACTTCCGACTACGACCGTGAGAAGCTGCAAGAACGTCTCGCCAAGATTGCTGGCGGCGTGGCTGTCATCTACGTCGGTGCTGCTTCCGAAGTGGAGATGAAGGAAAAGAAAGACCGCGTTGAGGACGCTCTGAACGCTACCCGCGCTGCCATCGAAGAAGGTATTATCCCTGGCGGTGGTGTCGGTTTCATTCGCGCCATCAAGGCCATCGAGAAGATGAAGGGCGAGAACGAGGACGAGACCACAGGTATCGCCATCATCAAGCGCGCTCTGGAAGAACCTCTCCGCCAAATCGTCGAGAATGCTGGCCTCGAAGGTTCGGTCGTCGTCAACAAGGTGAAGGAAGGCAAGGGCGACTACGGCTTCAATGCTCGCACCGAAGTGTATGAGCACTTGCTCACCACCGGTGTCATCGACCCAGTGAAGGTGTCGCGCGTCGCTCTCGAAAATGCAGCTTCCATCGCTGGCATGCTGCTGACCACCGAATGCGTCATCAGCAACCACAAGGAACCTACACCTCCAACACCTCCAATGCCAATGGGCGGCGGAATGGATGGCATGATGTAATCCTTACTGCCATTGCGAGCGAAGCGAAGCAATCCAGTAATAACGAACCAAGCAAAGGCTGGCCGGCAGGTCAGCCTTTTTTCGTATCGTATCGCAATAATTTCTATTTTTGCGGGTTATTAATCTCTACCTAAATAAAACGCAATGGAAGAGGAAAAGAAAGAACAAATAGAGGGGAAAAAAGGCTCGCTCAAGGAGAGGTTCTCGTTCAAGAAGCTGAACCGCACGTTCCATTTCCTGATGTCGAACAACGAGACGATGGAGCCTATCGTCGATTTCAGGCTCAACCTGCTGAACCTTTTCTTCGTCATCATCGGCCTTGCCTTGCTCCTGATTGTCATCAACACCTGCCTCATTGCTTTCACTCCACTGAGGGAATACATACCTGGCTATACCGACAACAACCTGAACCGCGAAGTGTATCTGCTCAACCGCCGTGCCGATTCGCTGGTGCTCGAAATGCAGAAGCGTGACGTGTATTTCGAGAATCTCCAGTATGTCATCGAAGGCTACGACTTCGCTGCCGACAGCTGCCACGAGAACATTAACATCTATGAGCCGCTGCCAGGCACCGTTACCGATACCATCGTGTTGAGCAAGTCGCCTTGCGACAGCCTGTTGCGTGCCGAATTTGAAAGTGCCGACCAATACGACTTGCTGAATGGCCCAGCCGTTGGCAATTCGGGCCGCGACTTGAATTTCTTCCTTCCTATTGACGGACATGTAGTGAAGGCATACAACCCCGAAGCGAAGCATTATGGAGTTGACCTTGTCTCGCAAACCAGCCAAATCGTCAAGGCTACGCTCGATGGCACTGTGGTCTTTGCCATTTGGAGCATCGAAGATGGCTATACCATAGGCATACAGCATGAGAACAGCTACTTCTCCATCTACCGCCGCAATTCGGCCCTGCTGAAAAAAGAAGGCGACTTCGTTCATGCTGGCGATGCCATTGGCATATTGGGCAAACAAGACGAAAGCAACCCGTCCGGACTCCATTTCGAGTTGTGGCACAACGGCACCTCTCTCGACCCGACTCAGTATATGAACATGGAGATGCAGCTCAGTAAATGAAAAAATGACTATTTTTGCAGACTTTTTCAAAATCGTAAATAAACAAATACTATGGCTATATTAATTAAGGTGTTGCAGTTCATTCTCGCCCTCTCGCTTCTTGTATTCATCCACGAGTTGGGCCACTTCTTAGCTGCAAAATGTTTCAAGACCAGAGTTGAAAAGTTCTACCTGTTCTTCGATTGGGGCTTTTCGATTTTCCGTTGCAAGAAGGTGAACGGCAAATGGCAGTTCCGCTTCTTCGCGAAGAATGTCCCTGAGAAATATGAAGTCGTCGAAACCACTGACGAGAATGGCAGGAAGGTGAAAGAATATGTGCCTATCGACCTCAGTACCTTGCCTGAAGACGACTGGCGCCGCAGCGACGAGACCGAATATGGCATCGGCTGGTTCCCACTGGGTGGCTACAACAAGATTGCCGGCATGGTTGACGAATCGATGGATAAGGAACAGATGAAGCAACCACCACAGCCTTGGGAGTTCCGCTCGAAACCCGCCTGGCAACGCTTCATCATCATGGTGGCTGGCGTGTTCATGAATGTGGTGCTCGCCTTTGTCATCTACATCGGTCTGCTTTCAAGATACGGCGAACAGTATCTTCCGACTGCCGAAGTCAATAAATATGGTATCTCGGTCGATAGTCTGGGTTACGAATTTGGCTTGCGCGACGGCGACAAGATTCTGGCCGTCGATGGCGAGTACATCGAAGACTTCTCGAAGATTTCCATGGAAATATTGCTTGAGAACGCCAAGACCATCGAAGTGGGACGCGACGGTGAAGTGATGACCATCACGCTGCCCGACGATGCTGTTCCAAGACTGCTCAGCTCGCAAGATGCCAATTTCATCTCTTTCAACACACCTTTCATCGTGGCAGGCTTTGGCGAAAACTCCATTGCCGAGCAAGCAGGTGTTGAAGTTGGCGACTACATCCTATCTATTAATGGTGAGCCAACGCCTTATTTCCAGACCTTTGTCAAAGTCATCAAGGACTATAAGGGCCAGGAAATTGAACTGGCTGTCCTCCGTGATTTCGACACGTTGCAGATTGCCATGCAACTTGGCGAAGACGGCATCATCGGCGCCTATATGGCTCCAGTTTCCGACTATTTCGAATTCGAAACCAAGGAATATACCTTCTGGCAAGCCATCCCGCGAGGCATCTCGAAGACGGGTCAGGAGCTATCCGACTATTGGAAGCAAGTGAAACTCATTTTCAGTCCCAAGACCAAAGCCTACGAGAGCGTTGGTGGCTTCATCTCCATCGGAAAGGTGTTCCCCGAAAAGTTCATCTGGGAAATGTTCTGGCGTCTTACCGCCTTCCTCTCCATAGCCTTGGCTGTGATGAACATTTTGCCTATCCCTGCCTTGGACGGTGGTCACATCCTTTTCCTTTTGGTCGAAATCATCACGCGCCGCAAACCGAGCGACAAGTTCATGGAAGTGGCCGAAACCATCGGATTAATCCTCGTCCTCGGTTTGGTCATTTGGGCAAATGGCAACGATGTGATTAGGCTGTTCAAATAATTGCTGAATTAAGATATTGATAATCAATATTGTAATATAATTGTTGAAAAATAATTGAATGGACATAAATACTAAATTCGTATTTTAGCGGTTCCAAAGGCAATGATATTCTGAAGTTGAAGACAAAACTCACACATATAGCACTGCTCTTCATTTTGGTGACGGCTACCTTGTTCGAAGCAAAAGCTCAGCAAGCACCAATCTTCACCAACTATTCCAATTCCTATGCTTATGTAAATGCTGGTTATGCGGGCATGAGTCAAGGAATCAATCTGTTAGGCCTCTATCGTCAACAATGGGCCGGTTTTGTTGATTCCGATAACAAGCAAGTTGCACCCCAAACTTTCCTCCTCACTGGCGATGTACCCATCAAGGTTTTGCATGGTGGCGTGGCATTGTCAATCATGAATGACAAGATTGGTTTCGAGAACAATATCAATGTCGGTTTGGGTTATTCTTTCCATGTTGATTTGGGAGGCTCCTCCTTGGGAATCGGTTTGGCGGGTACCTTGCTGAACCGTTCGGTTGACTTTGCCAGCCTTCATCCTAACAACGAAAGCGACCCGCTGCTTCAGGGCTTGGGCGAGGAAAGCGACATGCTTTTCGATTTCAATGTGGGTTTGTTCTGGCAGATGCCTGAGTCGTTCTATGTCGGCTTGTCATGCGTTAACGTGTTGGAAACCATGGGAAAGGCCTTGGGCGAGAACGAAACCAGCAGCGCAAGTTTCACTACCGACCGCACCTTCTATCTTGTGACAGGCTATCCTTTCTCGTTCGAGGATATGCCATATTTTACGTTTATCCCTTCGGTAGGTGTGATGAGCGATATCGCCTCCACTCAATTAAATGTGAGCGCCAAGGTGAACTTCAAGGATGTTTTCACTTTAGGTGTCAACTATCGTCCCCAAGAATCGGTTGGCCTTATTGTTGGCCTCACCATAAAAGACCTCACGGTCGGCTATTCTTACGATGTCAATACGATGAAATTGGGGCTTCCAGGCTCGCATGAAGTGGCCTTGAGTTACTGTTTCAAACTCGACCTCGACAAGACTCCACGTGATTACCGAAGCATACGTTACTTGTAAAATTTAATCTAAAACGAAGAAAAATAGCATTTCGAACACAATATTTCTTACTTTTGGCGGTTTTTAGAACCAATCTAGAGGCGGAAAAAAAGTATAAAATTGAAGTAATAAAAAGAGTAATTATATCATTTTCAAGAAGATGAAGAGACTACTGTTTGTATTTTCAATCGCGTTGCTGCTTACATCATGCGGCAATGGTAACCAAGGCGAATTAGTTGGTGTTCGCAAAACTAACAAAACATTCAACCAACCTGATCCATATGGCATGGTGTTCGTACCACAAGGTAGCTATACCATGGGTGTGGGTGGTGAAGACATCACCGCATCTTATCTGAATGAGCCAAAGACGGTTTCCGTTTCGGCTTTCTTCATGGATGAGACCGAAATCACCAACAACGAGTACCGTCAGTTTGTCTATTGGGTGAGAGACTCCATCGCTCGTCGCATTCTTGCCGACAATTTCCCTGACAGGTATGCCATCACCGAAAGCAAAAACGGTGAAGTGTATGACCCGCCAAGGCTGAATTGGAAAGAAAAGATTGACTGGAACAGCAAGGAACAGGATGTGAGAGAAGCCCTCGAACCTATGTATCTTCCTGAAAATGAGAGATATTTCATGAAGAAGGAAATCGACCCTCGTAAACTCTATTATTCATATTTCTGGTTCGATATGGTTGCTGCTGCCAAAAAGGAAATGGCCAACGAGAAACTCGCCGAAAACGACTATTCCATTGGCGAAGCCGATGCTGGCATCAGCGTGAACAGAAAGGGTGCTTGGGCAAACCGTAAGCAAGGCTACAGCGACCGTTCGGTGTATGCACGTGCCGAAGTCATCAATGTCTATCCTGATACCCTCTGCTGGATTCACGACTATTCCTATTCGTTCAACGATCCTATGACCGAGAAATATTTCTGGCACCCTGCCTACGACAACTATCCAGTGGTCGGTGTCACATGGCAACAGGCTCGCGCTTTCTGCGTGTGGCGTACCCAACTGCTGAACGACTACATGCGTTCGAAGAAGGATGTCGATCTCTCCGAGTTCCGTCTTCCAACCGAAGCCGAATGGGAATGGGCTGCCCGCGGTGGCAACATGCTCAACCCATATCCTTGGGGTGGTCCTAACGCCAGCAATGCAAAGGGCTGCTTCTTGGCTAACTTCAAGCCACGTCGTGGTAACTACCTGGCCGATGGTGGCCTGCGCACTCTTGTTGTGGGCTGCTATCCTCCTAATGGTTGGGGCTTGTATGACATGGCTGGCAACGTGGCCGAATGGACCAACAGCGCTTACGATCCTAACTCGTATAACTTCACTTGGGACATGAACCCAACCTACACCTATAATGCAACGGACGACGCTCCTGCCGTCATGAAGCGTAAGGTGGTCCGCGGTGGCTCATGGAAGGACATCTCCTTCTATCTGCAAGTCACGACCCGCGATTATCAATATCAGGATTCAGCCAACTGCTACACCGGTTTCCGCTGCATCCAACCTTACCTTGGCCGTAACAAGGGCGACAATCCAAGAATGTCAAGAGTGTATAGATAAGAACCAAAAGGCTTTTCATTCGAAATCATCAATTAACACAATTAAATAACACTTTTTTAAATTTAAATCATCATGGCAGAAAAGAAAGAACTTAGCAAATTTCAGAAATTCCTCATGTCGAAGAAGTACAAAACCTTTATGGGCTACCTTTATGGTTGGGGTGCCGCAGTCGTTATGGTTGGTGCTTACTTCAAACTGACCCATATTCAAGGTGCTGACGTTATGTTGGCTCTCGGTTTAGGTGTTGAAGCTGTCATCTTCTTCATGTCAGCTTTCGAACCTCAACACATGGAATTTGCATGGGACAATGTTTTCGTTGAATTGGATGAAAACTGGGATGGAAAACAAAAGACACAATTTGCTACTACTGGTTCAACTGGTACTGCAGTTTCAAGCGCAGAAGATGCTATGCTCAGCAAGATGCTCGATAAGATGAACATCAGCGATGACACTATCAAGAAGTTAGGAAATGGTATCGAAAAATTGGCTGAGAATGCTGGCCAAATGGCTGACATGTCAAAAGCTCTGGCTGCTACCAACAACTACGCCAATGCCATGAACAATGCAACCAAGTCGATTTCCGACTTCTCAACCAACTACACTGAAACCAACAAGAAACTTTCCGAATCACTCGGTAAGCTCGATTTCAGCGCTCTCGATGCCAACACCATTAAGAAGGTGGCCGCTAGCATGCAATCACTGAACTCGATCTACGAACTTCAGTTGCAAGGTGCTGAACAAACTTCAGCTGCCAGCAAGAAGTTGACCGAAACAATGAACAAGTATATGGATAACCTCAACGCTTCATCACAGAACGCTGGTCAACTCAACAATCAGTTGACTCAACTTTCAGCTCGCTTGACCGCTCTGAATAACGTCTATGGTGGGATGTTGTCAGCAATGAACATCAAGGCATAATTCTACTTCAACCCGAGTATTAATCAAATAAAGGAGTAAGAATATGTCAGGCGCAAAAGAAACCCCAAGACAGAAGATGATTGGTATGATGTACCTCGTCTATACTGCCTTGCTCGCTATGAACGTCTCCAAAGACATCCTCGATGCCTTCGATACCGTTAACTCCGGTGTCCAAGAGACTAATATTACCTTGTCGCAGCAGATCGACCAGAAATTTGCCTCATTCGAGCAACAATATTCTTTAGATAAGGAAAAAGTTGGTCCTTATTTCCAACAGGCCCAACAAGTGAAAAGTGCTGCTACCGACCTCATCAACTACATTGAAGCCCTGAAATGGGATCTCGTGAAGAATGTTGAACAAAAGACTTTCGACGATGCTGTCACAGAAGGTTTGCTTAAAACTGCCGACACCGTCAGAAATGGTCGTCTCTTCTTCAATATCAATACTTCGAAAATCAAGAACAGAGACAACTACAACATCACCACCGCTTACTTGATGGGTACACCAGAAGGTCCAGAAGGTCCTAATGGCAAGAAGAATGTTGCTTTCGACTTGGCTGAAAGAATCCGTCAGTATCGTTATGAAGTGGTCAAAGCTATCGGTTTTGAACATATCCACGAAATCGGCCTTGTCACTGATAGTATCTATGGTTCTAAGGATTATGTCCTGAACTATATTGAATCAAAAGACGAAAGCCGTCTGAAGAGATTGCCTGTTGAAGGTGAATACTATGGTGCACGCATCGACTATGCCCCAGAAGCAGTTGACGAGATCCAAAAGGGTTGGGAATATCGCAATTTCCACCACACCGTGCTGATTGCTGACATCACCCTCTTGAACAAGATTATCTCTGAAATCGAAACTGCCGAGTTGAATTCCTACACTCAATTGATGACCAACATCCACGCTGCTGACTACACCTTCGATAACATCGGTGCTAAGGTGTTTGCCGAAAGCAAGTATGTTGTTTCAGGTCAACCATACGTGGCTCAAGCCATGGTTACCGCTTGGAAGAATTCACAAATCACTGCTAAGATTTCGTTGGATGGTGCTGCTGAAAAAGAATACGCTAGCGATGCTACGGGTGTCATCCCGTTGGAATTCGGTGGCGGCATTGGTTCACACAAATACACCGGTGTCATCGAAATGCGTGACCCTAAGACCAATGAAATGAAGGAATATCCATTCCAAGGCGAATACACTGTCACTCCTCCTGCGAGCGTGAGTGTTTCGGCTACCAAGATGAATGTCGTTTATGCTGGTATCGATAACCCAATCAGCGTTGCTGCTGGTGGTAGCGGTAACTTGAGCGTCACTGCTACTGGTGCTACCCTCGCATCTGCTGGTAATGGTATCTACAACTTGAGAGTCCAACCAGGTGCCACTAAGGTCACCGTTCACGTTAGCCGCGAAGGCATCAATGGCAATGTCGATTTCCGCGTGAAGGATCTTCCAAAGCCAACAGCTCTTATCAGAAACGTCGGTGCTGACGGTAAGGTCTCGAAGTCAGCTCTGCTTGCTGCTAACCGCGTTGAAGCAGAAATGAAGGACTTCGACTTCGAAGGTGTCCACTATGATGTTACTGGTTACACTGTCAAGTATCGTACCAAGGCTGGTACCACCAAGGAAGCTAAGGTTACGAGCGCTGTCTTCAATGACGAATGCAAGAACGTTTTCAATTCAGCTAATGTCGGCGACATCTTCATCTTCACCGCTATCCAAGTGAAGGGTAACGATGGCAAGACCAAGGTGCTTGACAACCAATTGGCTGTTGAAATCAAATAAGAATAACCATTAAATGAAATAAAGATGAAAAAGACACTTGTTTCAATGTTGGCCATAGCCCTGTTGGGTGGCTCGATTGGCAGTCTGAAGGCTCAGACTACCGATGTCAAGCCTCCGATGAACAGCATCGTTGCGGCACAACAGCAGCTTATCGTTGATAAGGCTCCATCTCCACTTCCAGAGATTCAGGAATCCAATATCATGTGGAAGAAGACCGTCATTCGTGAAATCGACTTCCGCCAGAAGATTAATCAGGTGTTCTACTATCCTATCAATCGTACTGAAGATTGGGCCAATCTTGTCACAGTGCTCTACGATGGAATCCAGAGCGGCGATATTACTGCCTATCGCGTTGAAAACAACATTGACGACATGGTCACTCCATTGACTCGTGACGACTTTGAAAAGGCTTCTACGAAGATTGGTGACCCGCCCGTCATTTGGAAAGATGGCGAAGAAGTGCCTAACGAAATCGCCTTCAAGGACCGTATCCTGAATGTGACTCGTTTGAGAATCAAGGAAGACTGGTATTTCGACAAGAAATTGTCGCAGTTCCTCGTCCGTATCATTGCCATCAGCCCTATCATTGTTGAAGAAGATGGTCTTTCACAGCCTTGCTGGATCCCTTACGATACACAAACCCGTAAGGTTCTGGCTACATCCTTCGCCTTCAACCGTAATAATGCTGCTGCACGTCTTACCTATGACGAAATTTTCCAAAAGCGTATCTTCGATAGCTACATCGTCAAGGAAGAAAACAACTACGACCGTTACATCAATTCCTATGCTTTCAACATTGATGCTCTTTACGAATCGGAACGCATCAAGAACGAAATGTTCGATTTCGAACAAAGCCTTTGGGAATATTGATTTGACGAAGGTAAAAATCATGAGAAAAGGACATCCGCAAGGGTGTCCTTTTTGTTTGGATTTGGTTGCGAAAAGACAACAAAAAAAGCAGCAGAACTCTGCTGCTTTCGCGTCGGAGCGGCCGGACTCGAACTGGCGACCGCTTGCACCCCATGCAAGAATGCTAGCCAACTGCACCACGCCCCGATTTGCGCTGCAAAGATAGGAAGGTTTTTCCAATTGGCAACCATTTCAACAAAATATTTTATTTTTGCAGACTGAATGGTCATTAAGAAATCGGCTTGCTTCGGCTTCCCTTCGACTCCGTTCAGGGAGCGACTCAGGAGCAGTTCAGCATCCCACAAAGTCCCTAAGTCACAAAGTCCCAAAATCAAAAAGTCCAATCGTCCCCAAGTCAAAAAGTCTAAATGTCCCTAAGTCTAAATGTCCCAAAGTCAAATAAACAACTCAACAAATAACAATCAACAATATGGAACACATTGAATGCTTAATTATCGGTTCAGGACCAGCTGGTTACACTGCCGCTATCTACACCTGCCGCGCCGACGTGAAAACCGTTGTTTACGAAGGTATCCAACCTGGCGGTCAATTGACCCAAACCACTGAAATAGAGAATTTCCCTGGCTATCCACAAGGTGTGAAAGGCCCTGACATGATGGACGAAATCCGTCAGCAAGCCGAACGCTTTGGTGCCGACATCCGCATGGGTGAAGTCACCGCTATCGATGTCACTCAACGTCCTTTCAAAGTGACAACAGAATATGATGGCGAACTTCTGGCTGACAGCATCATTGTTTCGACTGGTGCCTCGGCTCGCTATCTCGGCTTGCCTTCTGAAGACGAGTTTAAGGGTGGTGGCGTCTCGGCCTGTGCCACTTGCGATGGTTTCTTCTATAAAGGCAAGGATGTTGCCGTTGTTGGTGGTGGCGATACCGCTTGCGAAGATGCCACTTATCTGGCAAAACTTTGCAACAAAGTGTATCTCATCGTCCGTCGTGATGTGCTTCGTGCCTCGAAAGCGATGCAACATCGTGTGCTGAATACGCCTAACATCGAAGTGCTTTGGAAACACCAAACCAAGGAACTCTTCGGCGAGCAGCAAGGCTTCATGAAGAAACTGAAAGGCGCAGTGCTCTATCATAGCGAGACAAAAGAAGAACGCACCATCAATGTCGATGGATTTTTCGTTGCCATCGGTCATATTCCGAATACGGGCATTTTCAAGGGCATTCTCGACATGGATGAAGAAGGCTACATCATCACCAAGCCGAAATCGACAGCTACCAATGTGGAAGGCATATTTGCCTGTGGCGACTGCCAAGACCGCACTTACCGTCAGGCTATCGTGGCTGCCGGTACGGGTGCCATGGCTGGTATCGAAGTTGAAAGGTATCTGTTAGCCAATAAATGATACTGCAAACACACCTGAATATTCAACCAATGGAGCATACCATCGCTTATGGTGATGGTGTGCTCTTTTTGGGTTCGTGCTTTGCCGATGAGGTGGGCACGCTTTGCAAAGGCTTGGGATTCGATGCCCAAGTCAATCCTTTTGGAGTGCTGTTCAATCCGGCAAGCATTGCGCAATCGGTTGAACGGCTCGGCAGCGGAAAAGAATTTGTCCATGACGAGGTGGTTGCTGTTGACAAAGATTGCTATTGCACTTTTTCGCATAATACGAGGTTCTGGCGGACTTCCGAGGCCGAACTGCTTGATGATATCAATCGTGAACTGAAATCGCACAGCAGGTTCTTTTTGGGCGCAAAATGGGTCGTAGTGAGTTTGGGCACCTCGTGGGTGTATCGCCATAAGGAAAGTGGGATGGTTGTCTCGAATTGTCACAAGTTGCCTTCACAGAGATTTGAGCGTGAGTTCATGACCGTTGAAGATTCGATAGATTGCCTTTCGGACATGGTCTCAAAGCATCCTGACAAGCATTTCATTTTTACCGTTTCGCCTTTGCGGCACCTGAAGGATGGGCTTCACGAAAACCAGCTGAGCAAGTCGGCATTGCTTTTGGCGGTGGATGCTGTTTGCAAGCAATTTGGCAACGCACATTATTTCCCGGCCTACGAAATCATGAATGACGAATTGCGCGACTATCGTTTCTATAAGGAGGATATGGTGCATCCTACGGCTCAGGCGGTCCAGTATATTTGGGAAAGATTTGTTGAGTTTGCCATCAATCCTTCCGAACAATCAGTTATGGATATGGCTCATGAGGTGAAGCAGATGATACATCATAAGCCGATGTTCCCTGAAAGTGAAGCCTATCGCAAGTTTGAGGCAGCGCGCAGCAAGAAACTATCAGAGTTGCAGGAATGCTTTCCTTTGGTTAAGGTCGAGAACCTTTAGGGATGGTTATGGGTTAATGGTTATGGGTTAATGGTTATGGGTTATTAGTTAGTTATCACCCATCATGTCTTATCCTGAAATAGGTTGACACAAATTGGGGCAAAAAACGTCTCAAATATG